>JALQWE010000007.1 GCA_023258825.1 Planctomycetaceae bacterium
CGGGTCGGGGCGGGGCGAGGCTTTGGTGGGAATGCAGCATGTGACGCTGTTTGCGCAGGGTAGTCCTGCCGTGTGAGTGTGGGCGGATTTTCGAGCCTGGGAAAGCGAACTCGACAGAAACACGATTCGGTCCAATAATACGAGAAGTCTCTTCGTACAATTCCGGGATCAGGATCGGGCTGCGAGCAATGATGCAAACTGTAAGGTCGCTGGTGGTGTGGAAGCATTGCCTGTTGGTGCGTCTGGGGCGAGTGCGTTCATGCATCGTGCTGACGTGGGCCGTGTTGTCGGCAAGTCCCTGTGCATTGCTGGCGGTGGAGCCTGGATTTCCCGGGGGAACTTCGGGCGTGCAGGATGAAGTGCCGGAAGCGGGCGATGAGGCTCAGGCGGATTTGCCTGAGGAGCCGCGTGGAGTGCGTGATGAATCCGCGGCGATGGACCCGGCGAACAAGGATGCGCTGGCCTGGTACATGGCTGGGCACAAGGCCTTGAATCGAGGTGAATTGGCGGAGGCGGCGGAGGCCTTTCGCAAGTCTTCCGCGGCGGACGAGAAGTCAGCGATTCCGGTCCGTGCACTGGCCATGGTGTTGTTTCGCATGGGCAACGCGCGGGAGGGTTTGAGCACGGCTCAGAAAGCCATGCAGATGGATGCGGATGACTGGCAGACGCGACTGGAGTTGGCGGTGGCGCTGGGCCAGAACGGGCGATTTGGTCAGTCGCTGGAATTGCTGGAGCAGGCGTTGGCTTCGAAGAATCTTAAGCGTGAATCGCTGGAGTTTCTGCAATGTCATCAGGTTCGTGCTGCGGTGTTGCTGCAGATGCGAAACGTCGGTGGAGCAGCTGACAGTTATGAGATCATCCTGAAGGCGCTGGAAAAACCTGAGGACTTCGGGCTGACGGACCGGGATCACTCGAACCTGTTGAAGAACAAGGCAACGGGATATGAAACGGCGGGCCGTGTGTTGCTGGAGGCGGGGCGTCTGCCGTCGGCGATTAAGGCGTTTGAGGCAAAGATTCGGGTGGATCGTGATGTCCCCGGGGAGTCGCACCTGCTGCTGGCTCGTGCGCTGTACCAGCAGGACAAACTGGACGGGTGCGAGAAGAACCTGACACGTTATTTTGAGGGTGGCCAGCGGAGTCGTGAATCTTTGCTGCTGTTGCGGGATCTCTACGAGAACAGTGGTCGTTCGGACGCGTTGGCGGGCAAGCTGGAAGAGTTGGCAAAGGACGCATCGCGGCCTGCGGAAGTGCGTATGTTTCTAGGGCAGTTGCTGCTGGATCAGGGCAAGCCAACGGAAGCGGGTGTGGTGTATCAGTCGATTCTTGATTCGACAGGCGACGCAGAGGCTCACACGGGACTGGTGCGAGTTGCGATTGCTGAGAGGGATGCGACGAAGTTGCTGGACGTGTTGAATCAGGCGGCCAGGGCCCGAGTGACTCCTGCTGAGTTGGCCCCGCTGATGCCTTCGATGACGACGGTGGAAGAGTTTGTCAGGGCAACTGTGAAGGAGTGTCTGCGGAGGTATGACGAGAATCCTGAGGAGCTGGATCCGCTGGTCACATGGTTCTGTGCAGGAATCGCGGGAGAACTGGAACTGACGGATGACCAGGCGACTCTGCTGCAGGCGACACTGGAATTGGAGCCGGATCGGGAGTTGATGCTGGACACCCTGGACAAGTATGGAGTGAGTCAGCTTCAGAAGGGCGATTTTGAGATGGCAGCCCGTGTGTTTGAGCAGATGCTGGGTCAGCCGGGTCTGCCGCCGGGAGTGCGTGTGAATACGCTGTACAGGATTGCGATTGCGTATGGGGCGATGAAGGACCTGAAGGCGGCTCGGCGGGTTATTAACGAAGCGCTGCAGTTGGTACCGGACGAGCCACAGTTGTTGTCTCGACTGGCGGTGATTGAGGCGCTGGACGGAAAGCTGGAGATTTCGGAGGGTTTGTTGATTCGAGCGATTGCGGGTTCGCAGGCGCCGGACAAGGCTGAGCAGTTGATGGAGATCCGTGTTCAGTTGGCTGGCGTTTATGTGCAGATGGATCAGTGGGACAACGCGGTTGAGCAATACGAGTCTGTACTGGAGATGGAAAAGGTTCCGGAAGCGACAGTGCGGCTGGTGCAGATGGGGTTATCGAATGCGTTGGTGCAGGGGGGAGATCTGGCGAAGGGGGAAAAGGTCCTGGAAGAGGTCTACCGTGGTGATCCGACGGACCCCGGAGTCAACAATGACCTTGGCTATTTGTATGCAGATCAGGGCAAGAACCTGGAGCAGGCTGAGAAGATGATTCGGATTGCTGTTGCGGCGCAGCCTGAGAATGCGGCGTATCTCGACAGTCTGGGTTGGGTGCTGTTTCGACTGGGAAAAAACGAGGAGGCTCTTGAAGCTCTGAAGAAGGCAAATTCGGACCCGACATACCAGGATTCGACACTGCTGGAGCACCAGGGGGATGTTCATGACGCGTTAAAGCAGATGACGGAAGCTCGGGACTGCTGGACGCGTGGCCTTGAGCAGGAGCAGAAGTCTGCGAAGCCTGATCGTAAGGTGATCGAGCGACTGCAGGAGAAGTTGAAGAGAGTCCCGCAGTAGTGGCAGATTGTTCGCAGCGGTGCGGTGCGATGTTTTTTGATCTGCTGAGGGGGCCTCTGGTGCAGGAAATCCTGTGACGGGGAATTCTCGTTTTGTTTTGACCGCTGCGTTGATGTGTGGTTGGCGATGGTCGGGCAGCGGGGACTGTCGGGGATCGCGTTGGAGAGCTGCGGGCTGCGGAAAAGGGAAGACATGGCGCGGAAGACGACGGTTCGAAACGACGACGAGGATGATGAGCCGCTGGAATCCGCGCGTGAGTCCGCACGGGTGTCCCCGGCCGCGGACCAGCAGCGTCTGGATGATGAGCTTCGTCCATCGCGTCTGGAGGACGTTGTTGGTCAGCGTGCAGTGGTGGAGCGGTTGAGGATTCTGCTGGACGCGACGAAGAAGCGTAAAGAGCCGTTGGGGCATCTGTTGTTCGATGGTCCTCCGGGTCTGGGAAAGACGACGCTGGCGACAGTGATACCTCGGGAGCTGGGAACTGACATTCAGATTACGGCGGGCCCATCGCTGAGTGCGCCCAAGGATCTGCTTCCGTATCTGACGAATGCGGGTCATGGGAGCGTGTTGTTTATTGATGAGATCCACCGGATGCCTCCAACGGTGGAAGAGTTTATTTATCCGGCGATGGAAGACTTTCGGGTGGACATTACGTTGGGGGACGGGATCAATGCCCGGACGATCAACATGAAGTTGCAGCAGTTTACTGTGATTGGGGCAACGACTCGGAGTGGAATGCTGACGGCTCCGCTGCGGGACAGATTCGTGAATCGTGAGCATCTGGATTTTTACACGACAGAAGAGTTAGCGACGATTGTTCGTCGGAACGCGGGGAAGTTGCGGACGGAGATAGTGGACGAGGCGGCGTGGGAGATTGCGATTCGTGCGCGAGGGACGCCGCGCAAGGCCAACAACTGGCTGAGATGGACGCGGGATTTCGCGGACGCTCGTGCAGATGGTCGCATCAGTCTGGATGTGGCTCGGGCGGCGTTGCGGATGAAGGGTGTGGATGTCGCGGGGCTTGAGGAGCAGGACCGTCGCTACCTGGAGACGATCATCAGCGTTTTCGGAGGTGGGCCTGCGGGTGTTCAGGCGATTGGCCATACAATGAACACACCAGCTGAGACGCTGGAAGACGAGGTGGAGCCGTTTCTGTTGCGGGAAGGGTTTATTCAGCGAACGCCTCGGGGACGAATGGTTACAGCGCGAGCACTGACTCACCTGGGTGTATCGGAGCGTACGTCGGCTGCGGTGAAGAAGCGAATACTTCCGGACTTGTTCTCTGAGTGAGCGTCTTTTGGCACTGAGTCAGGCGCGAGTGCGTTTGTAGAATGGGAGTTCGACAATTTGTCCGGGGAGCATTGTTCCGCGGAGTTCGACCTCGATGGCTCGACCTGGTGTTGCCATGCCTGTGGGTACGTAGGCCATGGCAATGACCTGCTGCAGCGTGGGTGAGAAGGTTCCTGAAGTTACGGTTCCGCATTCGCTGCCGTCGATGAAGACGGGTGATCCTTCGCGAGCGATGCGTCGTCCTTCGAGGGTGAGACCGACGCGTGTGCGAGTTGGTCCGGCTTTGTGGATGAGTTCGAGCGCTGCTTTTCCTGGGTACTCGGGCTTTGTAAAGCGAACACCAAAGCTGAGCCCTGCGGTGAGAGGATCGATTGTCGTATTCAATTCGTGTCCATACAGGGGCATCGCGGCTTCGAGCCGTAGAGTGTCGCGGCAGCCGAGACCTGCAGGAAGAATTCCTTCCGGAGCGCCGAGGGCGAGCAGGTGGTTCCAGAGTCTTTCGGTCTGATCAGCAGCAACGACCAGTTCAAAACCATCTTCTCCGGTGTACCCTGTTCGGGAGATCAGACCGGAGAAGTGTTCCACAGAGACATCTCTGGCTGAGTACCTGGCCATGGAATTGGCGTCATGGACACCGAGGGCCTGAATAATCTTCAGGGCTGCCGGGCCCTGGAGAGCGATCATGCCGGTGGATTCTGTCTGGTCCAGGAAAGTGATGGAGGCAAAGCCCGCGAGATGTTCCAGCCAGCTGATGATCGGGAGGCGATTGGAAGCGTTAACGACGAGTTCCCAGCGATCCTTTAGTCGGTAGACCAGGACGTCATCGAGAATCCCGCCATCGTGCTGACAAATCAGGGAATAGCGTACGTCTCCGGGACGCAGTTTGGACACATCATTGGTCAGAGTTCTGTTGAGGAAGTCTCCGGCTGTTTCACCGGAAAGGATGAGGCGTCCCATGTGGGAAATGTCGAAGAGTCCTGCCGCGCGGCGAACTGTGAGGTGTTCTTCAACGATGGAAGAGTACTGCACGGGCATTTCCCAACCACCAAACTCGACCATCCGACCATGATTTGCCCTGTGCCATGAATTCAGAGGGGTGATTTTCATTTGCGTAGGTTCCCATGAAAACAACCTGCGGAGGGCAGGACTGGGGGCATGTTGCGAACTCAGCGCGCCGTGCAGCGACAGAGTTGGTGTTTACAGCAGGAATCATGCCGGAAAAGGGCAGATCGATCAACCCGCGGTGTCATGGCTGGCCGACCTCTGAATTCTCAGTGCGAGCCAGTGTAGCGATTATGACGCGGGGAAACGAACTTCGGGGGAGTTTCCGCGGGGGGGGGCGATTCGGTGCATAAAAAAGCGGAAACGCCCCGGTCCTGGGATTCGAACCGGAGCGTTTCCAGCGGGGAGTTTTCAGGGAGTTCCACTGCTGATGTTCAACGCAGGAGCCCTCGTGTTGACGGATACTGAGGAATCCGAGTCTGCGGGATTTGTGCAGCGCGCCTGGCGGATGGACTCATGGCAGGCGCCGGTTGGTAGCGAATTGGCTGCACAGGGGTTGGAGCGAGCGCCGGTTCTGCTTCAGGCGGATTCACGAGTTGGGCCGGGGCCTGATGATGCAGATGTCCGTCCAGATAGCTTCCGCGATAGCGATTCCAGAACTGCTGTGAGTAGGGCATACCGTGTGGGGCGCCCCATGCCGCGGCGAGTTGTGACTGAGCAATGACGTGACTGTAATTGTACGGACGGAAGCTGGAGAATCCGCCGTAAGCTGGGTACCGCTGGAAGTGGCCGTGGATCCAGGTGTCCTGCTGATCGAACGGATAAGTCTGAACACCTTCACCGGCAGCGATGGTGTCTGAAAACGGTTGCGGGGGTAGGGCGGACTGGGCGTTCGCTGTGCCAGCGACGGCTACGTTAAGGATTAATGCGACGACAATCGCTCTTGCCATACCGAACCTCCGTGTACCTTGGCATGCGGCGGTTTCCTGTCCATTGGAATCCGGAACCGCGGCTTTGCAGCATCTTCATCGGGATCCGGAGCGACTTCTGTTCGTCCAAAACACGAAGAATGATGGGAAACGAACGAGACCGATCAGGACCGGTGTTTTCGATCTTACTGATCGTTAAATCTTAACTTTGATTTGTGGAAGCTGGATTTTTCTGGCGTGGTAGTCGGAGTTGTGTCATGTTGCTGGTGGAGAACCAGGACCGCAGGGTGGGGAGTTTCAGTCTTGAAATTCCATACGGAGACAGAGAGATGATGATGAGACAGGTGTGTTTGCTCGCAGCAGGCCTGATACTGCTGAATTTGAGTGCAGGGCGAGCGGATGCGATGGGAGCGGGCTCTGTGCATGATCACCGGATCGTGGAGAGTGCGGTCGGGTACGCGATCGGCACCAGTGGTTGTGCTTGCGGAGGCGGTGGCGGAATGGCGGGCAGCACAGTCTGGATGGCGGCTGAGCTGGGCTCCGTATTGATTGACAGGAACGGTTATCAGGCGATGCCAGCAGTGGCCGCCCCGTTTGTTCCGGCAGTTCCGAGCGGACAATACCTCTGGTCTGCTGGTGGCGGGCACTCCCCTGTTCACTATCGCTTTCCTTATTACAGCTATCGGCGTCCCTGGATTCATCCCGGGCCTGCGGTTCCGAATGTGACGATTCTCTGGTGATTTTCCGGAGATTGTGAAGCGTCGTGGAGAGGGACCTGAGAGCGGTTGGGTGTGTTCGCAGGGCGCAGACTTGAGTATTTCGGGGGAGCGAAGGGAATTCGAGGGGGAATTTCCGGAGGTTTACCGAGGTTGTGCGTCTTGAATCGGGAAGGGCGTCCTGGAGTCTTTTGCCCAGACTACCGGACCGTTACGCCTGTTGCCGTTCAGGGGAAAACTCCTCAGGACTTCATGGGCGCGGTTGCTGCGGTCAGTCGATAGGGGAAGAGACCCATGGGCTCTGCAAAGCGGTCCCACGAGACGATCTCTGGTTGTTCACGGATGGAACGATCGGGGATTGGGCGGGGCGGCTGAGTGAAATCGGGTCTGAAATCACTGCGGGGCAGAAGGGTTGCGACATGGAAGGAGCAACTGGAATGCGGGTTGAATTGTCAGAACTGATGTTTCCGGCGAGTCATCGTTGGAAGCATTTGCAGTCTGGCGTGCGAGTCGGGTGGCCAACGGCAGTTCTGCTGATGCTTGGGCTGATGCAGAGTCCGGTTGCCGCTCAGCCTCCCGCTGCGATGATGGCGCCACCGATGCCTGGTGGTGCGCTGCGTCTTGAAGAACCCGAAGTAACAGGGCGGGTCGATGCTGCGCTCAGTCCGAATGTCAACCAGCTCCTGAAGCCTCAGTATCATCTGGAAATCGAGCGTCACCACAGTCGTTTGATCATGACCAACCGCAAAGTGCGGCGGATCGCGGTTACGGACATTGAGGTTGCGAATTACGTTCAGTACTCTGAAAACGAGATCAGCATTGTAGGTCTTGCTGTTGGGCGGACGGACCTGACGCTTTGGTTTGAGGACGAGCTGACGCCGTCAATTTATGAGGTGACCGTTGTCCGTGACGCGAGCCTGGAAGAGCAGCGTTCGATCGACTTTGGCCGGCTGGAGCGTCGGTTGAAGGTGCTGTATCCGAACTCGAGCGTGGCGTTGATTCCGATTGGGGCTCAGGTGATTGTGCGTGGGCAGGCCTACGATTCGGAGGAAGCTCAGAATATTCTGCAGGTGGTGCGTACAGAAGTGCTGCGATCGCTGCGGAATGCTTCACAGGCCGGTGACGACGTGGGCGGCGGTTTGAACGGTCTGGGTGGGATTGGTTTAACGGGCGGTGCAGGTGGCGGCGTCGGCGCGGGTGGCGCAGGCGGCGGAGCTCAGGGCCGTGCGTTTCGCGACATTGTCATTAATGAACTGAATGTCCCCGGGGAATTCAACATTTCTCTGCGTGTGGTTGTGGCGGAGATCAACCGATCTGAGTTACGGGATGCCGGTGTTGACTGGCAGGTCTTGTTCAACAATGGGCGTCACAGTGTGGGTACCGGCCTGGGGGGAGCCAGCGGAACGACTCTGAGTGGTATCTTTGAGAATGGTGAAATCAATGTCTTCGTGAAGTGGCTGCAGTCGAATGGTACGATTCGTTTGCTGGCGGAGCCACGGTTGACGGTGCTGAGTGGAACGGGTGCCAGTATTCTGGCGGGTGGTGAATTTGCAGTTCCGACCATTATTGGTCTGGGTGGAGGTCAGGCGACAACGTTTCGCGGATTTGGTACCAGTCTGATTGTGACTCCGACGGTGATTGACAAGGACCTGATTCGGATGCAGGTTGTTCCGGAGTTCAGTCAGGTCAATGCAGACAATACGGTGAACGGAATTCCCGGTACGAACGTGAAACGCGTGCAGACGACGGTGGAGTTGCGTGAGGGGCAGACATTTGCAATCGGTGGACTGATTTCGAATCAGACATTAACAGAAGTCAGTCGGATTCCGCTGCTTGGTGATATTCCCTGGATTGGTCCGCGCGTCTTTCAATCCAAGAGTGCTTCGCAGGTGGAGACTGAGTTGCTGGTGCTGGTATCACCGGAGATTGTGCGGCCGATGGAACCCAATGAGGTTCCGCCGCTCCCGGGATATAACGTGACGCATCCGTCTGATGATGAACTGTGGAAGCGGGGGCAGACGGAAGGCACACCGGATCATACGGTGTATCAGCTGGCACCGTTTGGCAGTGGTCAGATGCAGGGGATACCGCAGGGCTACAATCTTTACAATCCACCACCTGCACCGGGACCGTACGTGGGCCCTGGCGTGCAGAGTTACCCGGCTCCGCAGTATGGCTATGGACCGGCGCCTGTGGCACCGAACGCCTACACTCAGCCTCTGCCGGAATCGATGGCTCCCGGCGGTGGAAACATCGGAGCAGTGGAGGGATATCCGTCACAAGTCGCTCCTGGCGGTGGTCCTGAAATGGTTCCACCTGCAGTGCCTCAGGAGTTCCTGGGGCCCGAGGTTCCCAGCTTTGACGACGGGGCCGGATCAGGAGATGGCCGTGGCGGGATTCCGGTGGATCCCAGTGCATTTTCAAAGCAGGTCAATCGTTCGGGTGAAACGCGTTCCCGGGAAAAGCCATCTCGATTCAGTACATGGGCGAATGGTTTGCGCCGAGGATCCTCGTCGAAAACAAGCGTGAAACCGGCTGGCTGGACGAGGGAACGCTGAATGTGCTGGTCAGGAGCCTGGAGAGGCTTCAGATCGTGTGGGTTCCGGGTGACGAAGTCTGTGTTGCCGGGTGACGCCTGTTGCCTGGACCGAGGCTGATAGGGCGTACTGCGTTCTGGATACTGAGTGAACCGCGATTGTCAGGAATGAGCAGAGAGTTTCCAAATGAAATCCCGACTTTTTCTTCCTGCCGAGCTGGCGATTCTGACCTGCAGTGGATTGCTCACCGCAGGTTGTCTGTCGACGGGCGGAGGCGTGGATCATGAGCCTTGCAGCAGTGGCATGGCTGGCTCGGGGGGCAGCTACGCGTCAGGTGGAGGTGCGGGCGCGTCTGGAGCTGCTGGTCGAGGTAGTCAGTATGGCGGATCCGGCGGGTATTGTGAGGATGACTGCCAGCAGAGTTGTTTCAGTTGGCTTCCGTGGAGTAAGCACCATTACCCGGCGACGCGTTACGCGATTCCGGATGTGATGCCGCTGGGTTCCATTGTTCGGTCTCACTGGCACATGATGGAGACCAATGCAGAGGCATCCGACTTTGTGATGTACCGTCATGAATTTGTGGACAATTCGTCTGAATTGACTCCCTATGGCAAGGACCACATCATGGAGATTGCGGCGCGGATGCCTACAGCGCCATTTCCTGTGGTTGTGCAGCGAAGTATGCACAATGCTGATCCGGAGCTTGACCGGATTCGCAGGGAAATTGTGGTGCGGGTGTTGTCGGATCTCGGGAACCATGATGCAGAGCGACGAACGGTGGTTTCTCAGCCCTACAGTAACGGTTTGAACGGAATGGAAGCAGAGCAGGATTACGGACGATTTCGAAATGTGCGGACGGGGAATCAGGGCGGAACTGCGGGACGCTGAGTGCGCGATTGTGGTGTGGCGACCCGATGGGGAGAGCATCACGATTGGTGTAGGAGGTTGCTGAAGGGGCTTTGCGGGCAGTTCGGATGGGTGTTGCTGGAGCAGGGCGAATCAGCTTTGTCCGGGGATCCAGAGTCCGTTGTGTGTGAGTCGGCCGGTATGTTCGTCTTTTGAGCGTGGCCTTCGTCTGGCCTTCATGCGGAGGTAGGGCGGGACGAAACGACCGCGATATCCGTAGTGACTGACTTCGGCATTGTAATCGGCCCGTTTGGGTTCCCGAAGATCCTCGATCACAAACCCAGAGCAGCAGAGATCACCGACGAGTTGTTCGAGGCGGTGCAGGTATTCGGTCGTGCCGGACTCACGATAGGCGTTATCCTGCTGCTGTGGGAGTGGTCCCGAGTGGTAGTACTCGACGCCGATCACGAACTGTTGCCGTTCGTTGCGGTGGCTGATCTGCAGGCTGATGGGTTGTTTGTGTTGTGAGATATAGAGTCCGTCGTCGCGAATAACGCGGGCAATTTCCCGATAGACGGATTTGAGATCGGGAATGTAGCAGGTGCTGACGGGCTGGTGGACGATGTCGAAGGTTTGATCTGCCAGCAGTGAGAGATCTTCCATGGACGTCTGCAGGGTTTTGACATGGAAGCCGCGGCGCCGACACTCCTGTTCATCCAGTTTCAGCATGGAATCGCTGAGATCCACCACTGTGACACGTGCCCCGGCGGCGGCGTACAGCACGGACTGCCATCCGCCCCCTGCGGCGAGGCACAGGACATCCAGTCCGGCAACGGATTGGGGTAGCCAGCCGCGTCCATCGAGGGTTTTCAGCGGTTCCCGGCACTCGGCATCGGTAGCCGTCCTGGCGAACAGGCTGCCGGAATCGGCAAGCTGGTTCCACGCCTGTTGGTTTGCCCTGAGATGTTCCACACGACAAGTCCGGCTGGGGAGGTACGGGGATGGGTGAAGTGGCATGACGACAATCTGTTACTGACTGAACAGTTGAACTGAGATTGTAGCGGGATTTCCGGGGAAATCCTTGTATGGAACCGGGAGTGCGGGAGAATCTGAGATTCTGGTGGATGGTTATTGTTTTTCGCCGGGGGCTTTGATGTGTGGCCTGCATTGAGCGGTCATGCAGGCGTGAGTTGTGCAGTGACTCATCAGAGGTGAGGCTGGGGATTCGGATGCGGAGAACAGGGAAGAGTGACGGAGGTGTTGTTGTTTTGAAACTGGGAGGCAGTTTATTGAGTCTGCCGGACCTGCATGTCAGACTGGGCGTACTGCTGGTTGAATTGAGTGAACAGCGGGTTGTGATTGTGACTGGTGGAGGCATTGCGGCGGACCGAATCCGGATGCTGGATGATCGACTGCGGTTGTCGGCAGTTCAGTGTCATCGGGATGCGATTGGGACGATGAGTTTCAGTGCGGGAGTTTTGGTGCGTACCGGCATGGGACTTCGGTTGGCCACGGACAGGAGGTCAGCGGAGAGCATCTGGGCCAGTGGACAGGTGGCTGTGCTGAGTACGGCGGAATTTCTGGGTGGGGAAGGGCGATCGGTCTATGCGAGTTTGCCGGAATCCTGGCTGGTCACGAGTGATTCCATTGCCGCATCGATTGCGGACTCCTGGGGTGCAGAACTGCTGATTCTGGGGAAATCGTGTGACCCTGAGGGGACCAGCCTTGGTGCGTTGTCGCTGGCTGGCATGGTTGATGGCTGGCTGGAAAAGCTACCCGGGCGATTTCAGCTGGAATGGTGTAACCTGCGGGGATCACTAAGTCATCGTCAGGTCATCCAGCGTGGGACGGCGGTAGATCGGGGAAGGAATTCCTGAGTGGTGATTCAGTTTGGGTTAAGGATCGAGCGACGGACTTTCGGCGGTATCCCTTGTCCTGGGTGATTGGCCGAGGCGAATTTTTTGACTGGGCAGAGCGTTATGGATTATGTGTATGCGGTGATTCTGGGTGTGGTCCAGGGAGTCGCCGAGTTTCTTCCGATCAGTTCCTCGGGACATCTGGTGATCGCGGAAGCGTTGTTGCAGAGTGTTGCGGGTAAGGAGTTGCCTGTCTGGCTGCAGGGCATGACCATGAACGTGGCGTTGCATTTCGGGACGCTGATGTCGATTGGGCTTGTGTATTTTCGGGACCTGCTGGCGTTGTGGCATCGTCCGCGATTACTGGCGTTGATTGTTCTGGCTTCCGTGCCGGTGGGGATTGTGGGACTGAAGTTTAAAGACCAGCTGGAGACAATCTTCGACAATGCGCTGGCGGCTGGTGGGTGCCTGATGATTACGGGGCTGATTCTGTTTGTCGCAAGGCGTATGCAGCGGCGTGAGCAGGCTGGGGAACAGGATCTGGCAAAGATGCCGGTGCGAACAGCGGTCGTGATCGGAGTGTTTCAGGCGGTGGCGATTCTGCCGGGCATTTCCCGGGCGGGAAGTACCGTCGGGGCTGGCTTGATGTGTGGGCTGCGGGGCCCGGATGCGGCGCGTTTTTCCTTTTTTCTGGCGATACCGGCTATTGGCGGCGCGACGTTGCTGGAACTGCTGAAGATTTTTCGTGAGACGGAGAGTTCCATTCCGAACTGGTCACCGGTGCTGGCGGGTGCTGTGGTGAGTTTTGTGGTGGGAGTATTGTGTCTGCGATGGCTGATTCGCCTGTTATCTGAGGATCGCCTGCACTGGTTTGCCGTTTATTGTCTGAGTGTGGGGCTGGCGACGGTGCTCTGGCAACTGCAGCTTCAGTAGTCCGAGTGGGCCTTCAGTGAGCGAGGGTGTGTGGGTGGTGGGATTGCCGGGTGTGTCTGATCGAAGTGTGATGTCAGGGAGAGTTGAGAGAAGGGCGGAGCTGAACGATGGCCGACGGCAGTGAATTGCGGAGCAGACCTGGTGATGGCAAATTGATCCGTGGGGCCTGCGGGCATGATTGTCCGGACACCTGTTCGTGGCTGGTTGAGGTACAGGACGGCAGAGCAGGCCGGCTTTATGGTGATCCATCGCATCCCTTCACGCGGGGGACGCTGTGTGCGAAGGTCAATCACTATCTGGAGCGGGTGTATCATCCGGAACGGGTGTTGTATCCATTGCGTCGCGTGGGGGTTCGTGGAGCGGGAGAGTTTCGCCGGATTTCCTGGCAGGAGGCGTTGTCAGAGATCGCCGAGCGTTGGCAGAGAATCATCGTGGAGTATGGTGGTGAAGCCATTCTGCCGTTCAGTTCTGCGGGCAATCAGGGATTGATTCAGCACTCGTCACTGGATCAGCGTTTGGGTGGTTTGCTTGGATTCAGTCGTCTGGATCGCAATATCTGCGGAGCGGTGGCGCATCAGGGACTGAGTGCGACTCAGGGAAACGGTGTGGGAATCAATCCGGAGGACTTGATTCACAGCCGCCTGATTGTGTTATGGGGCACCAACACGATTGTGACAAATCTGCATCTCTGGCCGGTGATCCTGTCAGCCCGATCTCGTGGCGCAAAGATTGTGGTTGTGGATCCCGTGCGAACTCGAACGGCCGAGGCAGCGGACTGGCATCTGGCTGTTCGACCGGGGTCGGACACAGTGCTGGCACTGGCGATGATGCACGTGATCATCCGCGACGGACTTGTGGATCGGGATTACGTTGACCGGTATTCGACGGGATATGAGCAGTTGTCGGAGCATGTGCAGCAGTTTGCACCGGACCGTGTGGCGGAGGACACGGGGCTGAGTGCGGAGGAGATTGAGAGATTTGCGAGGGAATATGCCACGGTGCAGCCGTCACTGCTGCGACCGCTGATTGGCCTGGAGCATCATCGGAACGGAGCGATGATGTTTCGGACTCTGGCGTGTCTGCCGATTCTGACAGGGGCCTGGCGACATCGCGGTGGGGGCCTGTGTCGCTCAACGGGTGCGTTTCAGTTTTCCATGCTGAATATGGAAGAGCTGCTGATGCCATGGCTGCAGAAGCCGGGTGTTCGGACATTGAACATGCGGGATCTGGGTCGTGATCTTTTGTCCACAGAGTTGAGACCACCGATTCAGTCATTATTGATTTACAACAGCAATCCCGCGGTCAGTCTTCCAAATCAGCATCTGGTCCGGCAGGGGTTGACGCGGGATGATCTGTTTACGGTGGTGCATGATTTGTTTCTGACGGATACGGCGAGATTTGCGGACATTGTGTTGCCCGCCACCAGTCAGATTGAGCATCTGGATCTTGTTCCGTCGTGGGGGCATCATTATGTGAGCATGAACCGGCCGGCGATTGCGCCGGAGGGCGAGTCGGTCGCCAACACGGAATTATTTCGTCGGCTGGCTGCGTGTCTGGGTCGGACAGAATCGTGGCTGTTTGAATCGGACGAAACTCTGCTCCGGACAGCTCTGCGAACGTCGCATCCGATGATGTCGGGGATCACGTATGAGACGTTGCTGGAGCATGGGTATCAGCATTTGAATCATCCGGAGGACTGGCGACCGTTTGCGGAAGGCGGGTTTCCGACAGCCTCGGGGCGGGCGGAGTTGTTTTCGGAGCGGTTACTGCGTGAGGGGCATGAGGCCTTGCCGTCACCGGGAGAGATTCGCAGGGCAGGGGCGGGGCAACTGCAATTGATTTCCGGGAAGACGCTGCACTACCTGAACACGGGATACAGTCATATGGAGCGGCATCGTGGTCGGGAGGGGCGACTGCGAATAGAGATCAACGAGGATGATGCGCGGCGGCGGGGATTGAGTGATGGGGAGCGAGTGCGGGTGTTTAATGAACGTGGCGAGATTATTGCGTTGTGTGCGATTTCCGAATCGGTCAGGCCGGGGGTAGCATCGATACCGTTTGGTGGGGTTGTGGACGAGGCGGGTGTGCGCAGGCACATCAATTGTCTGACACCGGAAGAAGCAACCGACTGGGGCGGCGGGAGCGGGTTTTACGACACCTTTGTGGACGTGGAGCGTAGTCCTGTCGATTTGGAAAACTGACGGGGATTCGGTGTGTTGTGAGTTGAGGCGAATGACGTCGTTTGTGTCGGATGGTGGGAGAGCTGAAGAGCCCGGCTCAGGGGTTTTTGCAACAAACAAAGTCTGTCAACCTCGGAGGCGAAAACTCCGTGGAAATCAGCCGGAAAAAATGGGAATTGTTCTAAGATCTTTCGCAGAGAACGAGTTAGGACTGCCCTCGCAAAAGTGACCATGGAATTCGAATCGGATCATTTGACAGTTCGTCATGTGAGGTTAACATCGACCCACGTTGAGTGAGCGTTCGGAAGCACTATCTGCGAGTGTCTCCGAGCATAACCTGTCAAAAAATCCAGTCTGTAACTGCGCTTCCGAATCGGGAAACCTGATTGGGCCGTATTGTGTTGTGACCGCAAATCTGCGGCGGTTGCATTGAATACTGTCAAGGCGTTGTTGCGCGCTGTTCTAGAGGGAGGGGCGCATGACGCAGCCCAAACGTCATGACGACACAGTGCCGTCTGCGCGAGTCGCTGGTAGAACGCGTCGTACGTGCAAAGTGCGGATCGATCCTGCAGCGCCGGTGGCAGCACTGCGCCGTGAGGAGACGATCTCTTCTGCTGATGTGGTTGAAGTCTGCGCGGCAGGTTCAGCCACACTGAAGCTGGGAGCAGTTGCATCGCGAGGCGCCTCGGGGGGGGCGAAGTCCACCGCTGGTGCGAAGCGTCAGGCTGCTGCCGCGGCTTTGGCCAGTCCTGAGCTGCAGCGATCTGTTCCTTCGGTCGAGGCCATTGAGTCTGCTGTGCGGGATGCCGTTGGCGAGCAGAATTTTCAGCACTGGTTTCATCGCCGTTGTCGATTTGACATTGTGGGCGATCGGCTGGTGGTGCGTGTTGCGAACCCCTTCATCCTGAACTGGATGGTAGGGCGGTTCCGCGCGGCCATGACCAGGGCGGCGCAGCAGATGCTGGGGGCATCAGCCTCCTGTCAGTTGGAGGTGGATGCGACGCTGATGGAAGCGTCCGATGTGGCGAGTGCAGCGGGGGCGAGTGTGGCTGTCGCTGAGTCGCCTGCGAATGTTGAGAAGCGAAAGTCTGCTGAGTTGGCGGATGCGGGTGGTGTTTCCACGTTGACTCAGGCCGTGAAGTCTGTGCAGCGTCGAACGACACGGACTGCGGAAACAGCACCGGAAACTTCCGGCGCCTCAAACCGACGACGGTTCCGGAACTTTGATTCCTTTGTGGCTGGCGAGTGCAACAGTCTGGCTGTGCTGGCATCAAAGCAGGTCGCCTCCAGTCCGGGCGAGCGATACAACCCGTTGTTCATTTACGGGGCGACGGGCACCGGAAAAACGCACCTTCTGGAAGCGATCTATTCCGAGGTTCGGCGGGGTTTTCCGGCGAAGAACGTGATGTATCTGACAAGTGAAGCGTTCACGAACTACTTCACAGCGGCGCTCAGTGGTCGAACGGTGCCGTCGTTCCGGCAGAAGTTTCGAAACGTGGACGTCCTGCTGGTTGATAACATCGAATTCCTGGACAACAAACGAGCGACACAGGAAGAGTTCCTGCACACGATTGTGCAGGTGATTGAGCACGGCGGGCAGGTTGTCATTTCTTCGGACCGTCACCCGCGGATGCTGACGAAGCAGCGGGAAGAATTGACGACGCGTTTTCTAAGCGGTCTCGTTTGTCGAGTGGATGCTCCGGACCATGAGACTCGGCGACGACTACTGCAGTCGTTCTGTACGGGACTGACAGCATCGTTTCATGATGATGCCCTGGATTATCTGCTCAGACGCTGTGGTAAAAGTGTGCGTGAGCTTCAGGGGGCGTTGAATCAGCTGGAGAGTCATTTTCATCTGACCGGAAAAAAGGTTTCGGCCGCGACAGCGCGTGAGTTACTGGGTGGGATGGAAGAGGAGTGTCGCCGGCTGGTCAGAATCAGCGATGTTGAGAAGACAGTCTGCGAGATTTTTGGAATCACGGTGGCGGATTTGCGTTCTGCGTCCCGCCGTCGGACGGTCGCCGTTCCTCGTTCGATCGCGATGTTTTTGTCGCGTCGTCTGACGAAGACTGCATATCGGGAAATTGGGCAGTATTTTGGTGGCCGGGATCACAGCACGGTTGTGGCAGCGGAGCGACGTGTTTCAGACCTGATTTCTCAGGGCGACGTCCTGGAGCTGCCAACTTCGATAAAGTGCCGCACTGTGGCAGAACTGGTGGAAGAGCTGGAACGCCGATTAGTCAGTCTGGCGTCCTGAAAACGGGCGTGGAGCCCCTTTTGCGGGTTCCGCCCGCTGGCCCGGGAGGCCAGCGAACGGGTTTGATGCCTTTTGCCGCAATCGGCCCACCGCGGCGGATTTGCAACGGCGGCATGGTTGAAGATGACTACTGCTGAGACGTCTTCTCAGAGGGCGTGGTTGGTTTCAGATGCTTGTCGAACCAGTCCAGCAGGGCAGATTCGGCCTGTTGTCCCTGTTCGCCGGGAAAGCCATGAGCAGCGCCGGGCATGACCAGTAGTTCGCAAGTCGCGTTCGCCTGCTTCATCGCGTCCAGAAAGCGTTCGCTGTGAGAAATCGGCACCAGTTCATCCTTGTCTCCGTGGATCAGCAGAGTTGGTGCGTCGTCGCTGCTGACGGCGAGTAATGGGGAAACCCCGGGAGCCTGATCTGCGGGGAAGACGATTGCCGGAAACTGGGCGCTCAGAGTCTTGTGGTTCACGTATTCCCGAATGTCTGTGGGTGGAAAATACGCGGCTACCGCCTGAACTCGGCTGGAGACTTTGTCCAGTTCACTTTTGCCGTCCGGTTGTCCATCGTCACCCATGGTGCCCAGGATCAGTGACAAATGGCCGCCTGCGCTGCCACCGCAGACTCCGATCCGTGCGGGATCGATGTTCCATTTCCCGGCATTACGGCGAATGTGGCGAATGGCGGTGCGGACATCGGAAACGGCATCGGGGACTTTAAACCACGGGCTGCTGCCGTGTCGCACAAGAATCAGCGTGTAGCCTCGATCGACGATTTTTTCGAACAGATTCAGTGCGCGTTTTTCAGCGCGAACCACGGATTCCGGCGGCATCCACGTCGAGACCCAGCCACCGCTGACCATGAACAGGACCGCGGCGCCATTTGCATTCTGACCGGGTCTGACGACGTCATAGGTCAGGGCCATCCCGGCCTTGTGTCCGTAGATCACGTCAGGAGTGATGGATCTCCACTCTTCAGCAGACGCTGACGGGGGCAGGCAGAGCAGAGGGCCGAGGAGGAGAACGAGTCTGCGGGTCATTGTGGTTTTCGCTTTCGTGAAAGGGTGAGGCGGAAATCTGGAGAGAATTCCTGGCGGTTGGCGGTTACCCGTGGGCCCACTAAACCTGTCCGGGTATCGCGGGTGGGATTGCTGACCGGCAGAATCTGCCGATTCGAGGAAATCCGGATGTCAGACTGTACCGAATATACCGATTGTGCCGATGACAACCAATGACAGTGGCGGGGACATGGCCTCTGGTTCAGCATCATGGACTGAAAGGTCCGGCGAGTTCCGTAACGCTGTCTGTGTGAAGCAGTTTGAGATTTGAAACACGTTCGAAAACAAAGTTGAGGATCCACCAGTTCCGGATCCGGTTGGTTCTGAGGCGGCACAATGGAAGCACAGTCGGCGGAGTATTCATCTGGTCAGCCTGTATTCAAGCGACGTCTGGGGCGCGGATTAAATGCATTGCTGGGCAGTGTGGAAGACGATTCCAGCGACCAGCCTGCAACGATTCCAATGCCGTCAATGAGTGCTCCGCTGACCCCGGGATCTGATGAGATTGTGCTGGAGCAGATCGAGCGCAACCCTTCACAGCCGCGTCGCGATTTTGATCAGGTGGCCATCGATGAACTGGCAGACAGTATTCGTCGCCACGGCATCCTGCAGCCATTGCTGGTGAGGGCGCGGGAGGATGGCCAACCGGGATATCAACTGATTGCCGGGGAACGCCGATGGCGCGCGGCTCAGCAGGCCGGCCTTGAGAAAGTTCCCTGCCGCATCATACAGTTTTCTGATCGTCAGGCCACCGAGGCGGCTCTTGAGGAAAATCTGAAGCGCGAAGACCTGAACGTTCTGGAGAAGGCGGTCGCCTTTCGCGAGTATCTGGATCGATTTGGCGGGACCATCGAGGACCTTGCTCGGCAGTTGAGCATGAGTCGTGCGAATGTCAGTAACATGATGCGGCTTCTGGAACTGCCGGAGCCTGTGCAGCAGTTACTGCGAACAGATCGCATTACTTCCGGGCATGCTCGCGCTTTGCTGCCGCTGGCATCTGAGCAGCAGTGTGTGCTGGCGACGCGGATTGAGACCGAGCAGTTGTCTGTTCGACGGGCGGAAGAAATCGTGCGGGAGATGCTGCAGTCTGCCCCAGCGAGTCCGAATCACGAGTCCGGGGAGAACACTGCGGACTCAGCAGATGCCAAACCGGAGATGTCCAATCACGTCCTGTCGCTCCAGGGGGCCCTGCGAGATGTGCTGGGGGCGAAGATTGACATCCGCCTGAAGAAGAATGATGCGGGGCAGATCGTGATTCATTTCAACGGCAATGCTGACTTTGAGCGGATTGTTGGCAAACTTCGCAAGTCTGCCTGAGCTCAGGCATGACCCCTCAAGCGTGGAAATCTGTGTGATGATGCTGCGTGAGCAGATCTCTGCTGCCGTGCAGGAGACTGCGGACGGAAGTCTATTGCTGGTGCATGTTCAGCCGAAAGCCCGTAGAAATCAGCTCTGCGGAATGCATGCCGACCGTCTGAAGGTCGCTGTCACTGAACCTCCGGATAAAGGCAAAGCGACAGCCGCAGTATTAGCTCTTGTGGCGTCTGCACTGCACGTTCCATCGTCCAGGCTGTCTGTCCTGCGTGGAGACATCAGTCGTCGCAAGGACATTCACGTGCAGGGCATCGCTGCGGCAGTGATTGTCGAGCGATTGCTTCAGGTGCTTTCAGACACAACGTGACGCGGGGGCGGTGAAGGCTGTTTGTCGCCGCTGGTGAGTACGAAAAAAGCCTCATGTCGAAAGACATGAGGCTTCTACATTGATGCGGTCGTGAATCTGTCTGAGCGACTGACCAGATGCCACGCATGTCACGGAGACATTTGAGATTACTTCAGTGAGCCCTTCTTCAGGCCATCACCACTGACTTCGATTGGCTTCTGAGCATTGTCGCCAGCCTTTACCTTCACGGTGTACTTTCGGTTGATATAACCGACCTTTTCGTGCCATACGCGGAATTCGTGTTCTCCGGCTGGCAGTCCGGGAATGGTGAACTTTCCGTCCTTATCTGTCACGGCGACGTATGGGTGATCAGCGACCATCCAGTATGCGGCCATCCAGGGATGAAAGTCACAGGTGACCTTCAGCGGCAGGCTTTCTGCCGTTTTGCACTCGATCTTCTGGCCCTTGCCTTCAGCCGTGTTCGGCGCGATGAGCACGTTTGTTGCTGTATTCTTCAGCGGGTAGGTATGTGTATTGTGAGCCACTGCGTCGCCGGAGATCACTTCAACCGTCTGTCCTGCACGAACGACAAGGGCGTGCGGAATGAAGACGCAACCCTTCTGGTCGAAAATCACCGTCTGCTTTTCCGGTGTTTTCAGGTCCGGATGAATAGTTTTTGGCGCCTTGGCGAGGTAAACAAAAACGTTGGCCAACCCCTTGTTTTCCGGGTTGATCACCAGGTCGTCCTTGTAGGTGTCGGCGGCCGCACAGACGTCCTTGTCCTTGATCGCTGCGTCTTTCTTGTGCAGCAGTTCTGGTGCTGGAACAGCACCGGAAACGATCACCTGTCCTGTTACCGTGCCCCAGTCTTCGGCAACGGCAGGAGCCAGGGAGAGAACAGAGAGCACCGCTGTCAGCAGGGTCTTTTTCATAAACAGATCTTTCTGAGAAGGAACTCTGGCCTGACTCAACTGGGACTGGGCTGGCCCCGACCGTTGGAATCAGGTCAAAAGAAGCATGTGATCACGAAAAAACGGCAGGCCTTCTGAAGTGCTTCGGCCCCTGACGGTTGCTTGCGAGGCACACTTCGAACAGTCTGCAGAGTATGCAGACCGCAGTGAAGAGGTGCAGGTAACTTCATGGGCGTGGAAACACGCTGAAATTCTACGACTGCTGAGAATTGAAGTCGAATCGTTGGGGCGAAAAGCGGTGGTCTGTGTGGTCGGTTTTTCAGTGTTGAGATGGAAAACCGACGTAAGCCTCCGTTTTTCCCCAGTTTTCGGAACACCCTGGCAATGCGTTGGCAGGTGATGCTGACGGGTTTGCGGATTGTGTGGCTGGAAGGTGGGAGGCGATTACCTGCGGGGTCGGATCCACTTACTGACGAAGAATTCAGAAGAACTGACCACGCGCCGAGGGTTCAAACGCGTTGGGATAATGGGTGATTTCCGGTGCCGACTGGGGGTCTTTCCAGAGGATGGAGATGATGTCGAGTCGGCAGGGCTGGTCCAGTCGGCGGTTCTGCTTCAGCCAGACCAGCGCGGCACGCGACATGCGGTCCTGTCGCAGGCGATTCACCGATTCAAAGGGGAGTCCATCGTTGTCTGAGGAGCGAGTTTTGACTTCCACAAAGATCGTGGTTTTCCCGGTTTCTGCGATGATATCGATTTCGCCGAAACTGTTCCGATGTTGTGTCGCGAGGATGCGGTAGCCCTGGGTCTGGAGGAATCGTACGGCGGCTTTTTCGCCCTGCAGTCCGAGGTTGTTTCCGGAGCGGTTGCTCATGATCGGATAGTTCCGTTCAGCTGAGAATGTCCTTCAGTACCATTCCATGAACATCTGTCAGCCGCATATCACGTCCTCCGAAGCGGTACGTTAATCGTTCGTGATCCATTCCCATCAGGTGCAGCATGGTGGCGTGCATGTCATGGATTTCCGCCTTGTTGACGACGGCTTTGTAGCCGAACTCGTCAGTTTCGCCGTAAATCGTGCCGCCTTTGATACCTGCCCCGGCCATCCACATGGAGAATCCGAAAGGATTATGATCGCGTCCGTCAGAACCCTGAGCGAAAGGTGTTCTGCCGAATTCCCCGGACCAGACAACCAGCGTACGATTCATCAGTCCGCGTTGTTTGAGATCGGTCAGCAGGGCTGAGATGGGCTTGTCCACGGATCTGGCATTTTTGGTGTGTCCATCGACCAGGTTGCTGTGCTGATCCCAGCGATCTCCATTTCCGGCCGGGCAGGTGAGTTCGATGAAACGCACGCCACGTTCGACCAGCCGGCGTGCTAACAGGCATTCGCGGGCAAAGATCTGCGTGTTGGGGAACTCATCTGAAAGTCCGTAAAGATCCTGTGTTTCCTTTGTTTCGTCACTGAGGTTCATCAGGTCGGGGACTGCCAATTGCATCCGAGCAGCCAGCTCGTAGTTGCGAATTGCCGATTCGACCTGATCGTCATGCCCGTAGCGTTCGCTGGAGTTGAGATCGAGGGAGCGAATCAGGTCGAGTTTACGACGTTGGCTGGTTGCGGTTGATTCGCGCGGGCGGATGTCGGCGACGGGGGGATCTCCAAGACCAAACACGCTGCCCTGGTAACTGGCGGGCAGGAATCCGCTGCCGAAATTATCGAGGCCACCCGGAGGAATCAGTCCGCCGTTCAGAATTACGAAGTGTGGCAGGTCCACGCATTCGGAACCGAGTCCGTAACCGAACCACGCTCCCATGGAAGGTCGGCCCTGCAGACCGGAGCCAGTGTGCAGGAAATAGTTGGCATTGGTGTGTTCCGGGAAGGCGGAGGTCATGGAACGAATGACGGCCATATCGTCGACGTGACGGGCCATTTCCGGAAACAGATCACTGACCGGTATGCCGCTCTGACCGTAGTTTTTGAACTTCCAGGGGCTGGCGAGGGTGTTACCGATGT
>JALQWE010000801.1 GCA_023258825.1 Planctomycetaceae bacterium
TTGCCTGTTGACTGCAGGCCTGGGGGGCACCAACCTGCAGGCGCTCGCGGACGTCAGATCTCTGAAAGTGCCCCTACAGGAATTTCAGAAGAATATCTGGCGGATTCTGCCTGAACTCCCGGCGGAAGATCGGAAGCGCCTGCTGGAATTCCTGCTGACCCCTGACTCCTCAATTCAATCTGCCGCCGTTCAGATGCAATACAACGCAGATGAATTCATCCTCGACGATGCTGTGAAAGATTCTGCCGAACTAGTTTGGAAACGTATTTTCAGCGATATGCAGACAAAACTGGCGACGTTAAAGACGGACGCCGGGTACGACCTGCTCCACGTACCGAACGAGGAACTACTGCCATCTGTCATTAAATCCCTGCCCGAAGCGATGATTCCCGAGGCGGTCAGCCAGATCCTCGACCTCATCGAAGCCCGTCCGCCGGGCGTGCCGCATGACATCCTGTCGCTGATCCTGCAACAGGAACCGTATCTGCAGTTGCTCCAGCGGTTAACAGTGACCGATGCGGCAGTGACGGCACAGCGGATCGTGGGCAAACTGACCATCGATGACAACGAGAATCGCATCTCGATGGCCACGGCATATCTTGAAATTCTGCTGCCCAAACTCTCGGCTGCTGATATCGGCGCCATTCGAAAACAACTGTTTACGATCCTGCCCGATACGCAGACCTGGCACACTTCGTCTCGCTGGAAGCTGGCGAAGCTGCTGGAACAATGCATCAATCAACTCCCACCGGGGGAACTGGAACCGATGATTGGCGAAGTCCTGCAACTGACAGATCAGGGCCAGCTGCCCACAATCCAGGAGGTGCTTTCACCTGTGATTGTGAAACTGACGCCCCTGATGACTCAGGCCCAGGTGCAGAAGTTGTGGAATGACCTGCTGACAACCATGCGGAATGCAGAACCCAGCGAACAGTCAGAATGGTGGATGGTGGTGATGGCTTATCCACTTGCCAACCTGGCCAACAGACTGGACGCCGCAATGGCGGTGACGGCGGCCTCGGATTTGCTGGCACTGCCACATCTGACAGGGCGTCCGCTGGTGACCATGCCGGCCGTCATGACCACACTGAATGTGCTGCTGGAACATCTGAATGCTGCCCAGCTGGCCACATTGAAACTTGAACTGATGACACCACTGCATTCGGCGGAACTTGATCTGATGACACCACAGAATTCGGCAGCAGCCGCCCCGGATCCGATCGTGCAGCAGACAGCGTTCCATTACAGCGTGTCGGTGTCGTCCCTGCTTGAACACACCTTTCGACTGGCGGACCCTCTCGATGACGGTGAATTCCTGCAGTGGCTGCAGACCATGAATTACCGGGACGAGAATTTCCACTCAATTGCCGCGATCGCAGTACCCACACTGGAACTCGTCCTTTCCAGAACTGACCGGACACTGATGCCGGCAATCTTTGAATTCCTGCTCACGTCGCTCCGAGAGATCGACCCGAATGGTGTGCAGTCGTACAACGCCGCGATTGCGGCGTCCGGATTGCTGCGCGCTTCCGTGCGGAATCTGGATTCCCCATACAGATCCGGGGCGTGGTCAGCGCTGATGGATTTCCTCGAACCTGTGGGTGATCCCATAGAATTCAATCAGCTCCGCGAACAGAGCTACGCAATACTGGTTGCACCATCTCTGCGATTGCTGGCGCTGCAGGTTTCTGAAGACCAGTGCGAAAGTTGTCTGCGGCGACTGATTGAGGTGTTGCAACATGAATCGCCAAATGTCGTTCTCGTCACACCACAGCACTTCAGTGTGTCCCTGTTTGCGGGTGTATCGGAGCCTCTGGCAGCTCGAATGTCCGCTCCCGCGGCCCGCAGTTTTGTCACATGGCTGAACCAAAAGTCAACCGGCGTGGCAGACAACATCCGAAGTCTGGCGTTGCAGGCCGTCATTCCCCGCCTTGACGATCAGCAGATCGCCGTCGTCTGGGATGAACTGTTTTCTCAGATTCTGGTGTCCGGATCACCGGAGATTGGTGCCATTCCATTCCGAGAGCTCGCCGTACGCCTGACGCGGGAACAGTCTGAAATCCGCTGGAATGCGACACTGGATGAGC
>JALQWE010000802.1 GCA_023258825.1 Planctomycetaceae bacterium
CGCTGCCGCAGTTGATTCCCGTGAGTGACGCCGGCGATACCGATTGCCGGTTCAATGAGACGCATGGCCTGACTTCGCCTGGACTTGCTGCACCGGGACCGAATGGTCGGCGAGCCGATGGGACTGAGTTTCCGGTGTCGGTCACGATGGCCTCTATCGGCGCTGGACATGAAACACTTGTCGTGATCCGCGATGAGACACTGCGTCGACGTCTGGAATGTGAGGTGCTGGAAGCCGCGGCCATTGAATGCCGCCGTATCGGACAGGACCTCCATGATGTGACGGGACAGGAACTCACAGCGCTCTCACTGTTCGCTTCCGGGCTGGCAAAGATGCTGGAACTGGCACGACGGACGCAGTGTTCCGAACCGGAAGGAATTGTTATCGGTTCCCGGGACTATCAGAATCTGGTCGACACGGTGAATGGCTTGCGTCATGGACTTGCTGACGCGGCAAAGCACGCCCATGACCTGTCACACGGAATTCTTCCGTTTCCGATTGAGCCAACCGAGTTGGAGGATCGACTGCAGACACTTTGTCAAATGATCAGTGGACTGCGATCCATTCATTGTCAGGTGTCTTATCCACCGGAAGTCCGGCACATCAACGGTATTCTGAACTGTGACACAAGCACTCAGCTGTATCGAATTGTGCAGGAGGCGGTTACTAATGCGGTCAAGCACGGACATGCGGATGACATTCAGATTGCTTTGAAGCATGACGCGGGCCGCCTGACTCTGGAAGTCAGAGACAATGGCACGGGCCTGCCGTTGCCGGCAGCGCGGCCGAACGGCCACTGTCCCAATGGCGCCGGGTTAAGGAATATGGCCTATCGCGCGCGACAGATTGGTGGTGTGCTGGAAACGGAAGCGGCAGGTCACGACGGAGATCGTCGTGGAACGGTCGTGCGTTGTGTCGTACCGATACGTGGACTTTGAATTCCGCGGAAACGATTTCGTTGAATTACAGCAGATTTTCTGAAACACAGTGGGCCTGGGGATTGCTCCCGGGGCTCTTTCATCACTTTGTATCAAAGGAACCTGAACGATGCCTGACCCTGGTGGAAAATCATCCGTGTTGATTGTCGATGACCATCCGCTGGTACGCGCCGGGCTGGCAGCAAGAATCTCGATGGAGCCGGATCTGGAAGTTTTCGGCCAGGCGGGCTCTGAAGCGGAAGCATTGGCGTTGCTGCGGGATGAGTTGCCGGATCTGGCGGTGGTCGACGTATCGCTGAAGGAAAGCAGTGGGCTGGACCTGGTTCGTCAGATACGTCAACGTCAGCCGGCAGTGCGCGTCCTGGTGATTTCGGCATTCCGCGAATCCATTTACGGCGAACGCTCACTGCGGGCGGGTGCACTGGGCTATCTGAACAAGCAGGAATCGGACGAGAAGCTGGTGGACGCAATCCACAGCGTCCTGAAAGGTCGACGCTTCGTCAGCCCCTCAATGACGCAGCGACTGGTCTCACAGGCGCTTGATGGAGCACCGGATGTGAATGGCGTTGACCGGTTGACGGACCGCGAGCTGGAAGTTTTTCGGATGATTGCTGAGGGCTATTCCAGCGGCACGATTGCCAACAAATTGTTTATCAGTACGCATACCGTGGACACTCACCGCGAAAACATCAAACGCAAACTGGGGACAAAAAACGCCAGCGAACTCACGCGGTATGCCGTGCAGTGGCTGCTTGAAAATCACTGAACGCTTTGGCGCGAACGACGTTTGGCCAACCGGACGGCGGACTTCTGCATGGGCTCACAGGAGTTCCTCGGGTGAGTTCGCACGGCATACCTGTCGGCGGGGGTTGCGGGAGACACCTTGCGTCTGCCGTGTGGGCGAACAGATCCGGGGGGGCTCCGTTTTTGCCGCTAAAACGGCAGAATTCGGAAAATTCGCCCCTGGCAATTCTGGTTTTCTGTTGCAGACCCTGGCCACTCGTTATGCTAGCATGCTGCACGGAGGGAGAAGCATGGCGGCTCCAGCTTTCAGAAACAACGCAATTGGTTAGTTGGTATGGGACGAAGTTTCGAAAATCGTAAGGCGTCGATCTTCAAGACCGCAGCGCAAAAGTCCAAGCTCTATT
>JALQWE010000803.1 GCA_023258825.1 Planctomycetaceae bacterium
ACCGACCACTTCGAACGGTGTGTCCGTTCCGCGTCCCACCGACAGATTGGTCATTTCCACCAGCCCGACACCCGGATACAGCAGTGCCTGGTTGAGATTTCGCATGTTGGGTGACGGGTTGGTCCACGTCAGTCCGGTTTCATCGAAGAGCTGGGCACGCTGCCAGTTTTCCACCCGGATAATCTGCAGATCAAGTTTCAGCTGCATCTCATCGCGAAACATCAGGGCCAGTTCACCGGCCGTCATTCCATGACGCACCGGCAGTGTATGGTATCCGACAAATGACTGATCACCGTCATCAAGAATGGGCCCGGAGACGCTCTGACCACCCACCGGATTGACTCGATCAAGCACCACAAAACGCAGTCCATGTTCGGACGCGGCTTTCATCGCATTGCCCATGGTAGAGAGATACGTATAAAAGCGACAGCCGATGTCCTGAATGTCGAAGACCAGAGTATCCAGGCCCTGCAGGCTGTCTTTGGACGGCGTCCGCGATTCTCCATACAGACTGAAGACCTGCAGTCCCGTGACGGCTTCCTGCTGATCGCCGATTTTCGGAATGTCGAGCTTGCCTTCCAGCCCGTGTTCCGGACTGAACAGCGCCTTCAGCGTGACGCCCTGCGCCTTGTGCAGCAGGCGAATGGTGCTGACACCGTCGCGATTCAGACCGGTCTGGTTGGTGATCAGTCCGATGGTGCGACCCTGCAGCGAAGCGAACTGGTCGCGTTCCAGAGTGTCGATGCCATTCAGCACGGGCTGTGAGGCCGTCTGAGTCTGCGCGGGGGCTTTCAAAGCCGCGCCGGCGATGGTCCCAAGACGACCGATCAGCGGATTCACCAGTCCCTTGCCATCCGGATGCACGCGGTTGCTGAGAAAGATCACAAAGAGATTCTGATCCGGATCGATCCAGATCGCCGTTCCAGTGAACCCGCCATGTCCAAAGGCGGAATCTGACATCAGGTCACCGCGATTGCTCGAGTACCCGGTTCGGGAATCCCAGCCAAGTCCGCGGCGGCCGCGAGGCACCTCAATCGATGTGGTCATCAGCGACCAGGTTTCCGGGGTGAAGATGCGCGCCTGTTCCAGCTGGCCGCGATTGAGCATCATGACGGCGTAACTGGCAAGATCGTCAGCAGTGGAAAACAGTCCGGCATGACCGGCAACGCCGCCCAGTGCCCACGCGCGAGGGTCGTGCACATCTCCCTGGATCCAGCGGCCATCCCGTTGTTCGGTCACGGCCGCCCGAGCCCGCAGTTCTTCCCGGGGCAGATAACCAGTTTCGGTCATCCCCAGCGGCTGGAACACGAACTTTTCTGCAAACTGATTGACCTCAAGGCCGCTGACGTTGCGAACGATCCGACCCAGCACGATGAATCCCACATCACTGTAAGTGAACTCGGTCCCCGGTTCCGCCGTCAGTTTCAGTTCGGCAATGCGCTGAAAGCTGGCTTCCGGATTGTCGGCGTAATCCCCGATGGGATTGTCCGCGATCAGGCCGGACGTGTGTGTCAGCACCTGACGAATCGTGATCCGCTCTTTGCCGTTCCCGGAAAACTCGGGCCAGTAAGTTGTGGCCGTTGCGTCCAGTGAAATTTTCCCCTGGTCCACCAGCACCATGATGCTGGTGGCCGTGGCGATGGGCTTGGTCAGGGACGCCAGATCAAAGACTGTATTGACGGTCATCGGCAGCTGCGTGGGCTGCACACTGCGATTGCCATAGGCCTTGCGCCAGACGATGCCCTCGCGACGACCAATCGCCACGACACAGCCCGGCATCTTTGACTGATTGAGCCCTTCGTTGACCACCTGATCAATCAGATTCAGGGTGGCGGAATCGAAACCCGCCGAAGCCGGAGTGATGATCGGGATCGGTAATGGCGCTTGAGCGTTTGTGGTGGTGATCCGGAGTCCCGTCAGGAACGGCACCACGAAAATCAGAGCGACAACGCCGCGAAATCGGCGACGGAAACACGTCTGCATACTGCTCATCACAACACAACCATTCTGTTTTCTAAGGTGTGGGGGCAGAAAAAGGGGTCAGGTACCAATAGTGCGGAGCACCCTCCGGGCTGGGGCAGAAAAG
>JALQWE010000804.1 GCA_023258825.1 Planctomycetaceae bacterium
GCGACAACCATTACTCATCCAGAGGTCTGTCCAGCCATCTCCGTCGATATCCATCGCTGCAGCTCCGCCCCCCATCACTTCCAGAATGCGTTCGCGTCCCTGCATGTCATCGTGGCGAGTGAAGGTGAAGCCACCTTCCACACCTCGTTCCTGAAATCGAAAGCTGCATAAGGCACCAGGTGAAGTTGCATCGGGTGTCGTCCCGTTGCCCGCTGTAGGGGGCGCGATGGTGATCGATTCTGGTTTTGAAGCTGGTGCAGTGTCGTCTGATGATGTTGTGGACTCAGCGCTACAGCCAGCAAAAGCCAGCAGGAGCAATGTCAGCGTGCTACAGCAGGTTGCTCCATGTCGATTCATGCGGATGGTTCCTGATTACTGTGGTAACCCGAATTCCCGTGACATGGGTGATCCGGCGCCTGCATTCACAAAGAAATCGAATGTCTCCGCGGCCTCGGTCATTTGCAGCTCACGACACCAGCCTGCAACCTTTTTTAACGCGTCCGTTTGCCCCGGATGAGCTGCGGTTAATCCGACACGCAGTTGTGCGATAGTCGCGGCACGCTGAAGGTACTCATCGCGCAGATTGTGTTGCCCGGACTGATCAAACGCCCGAGCCAGTCCCATGGTGGCCTGACTATTCGCCGCATCGCGACCGAGGAGTTCTCGAAAGACGGTTTCGGCTTCCTGCCACTGACTCTTATGCAGGCACCACTCGCCTCGCATCTGTGTGAGCAGAAACGGTTCGCTGGATTGCCTCGGCGGCAACTGCTGGTGAATGCGTTCAAACGTCTTCCAGTCGTCCAGCTCAAAGCAACTTTCCAGTAGCCATGCCGTCAGGTCCGGATTGGATGGTTCCTGACGATGCAGATCAAGAAGTTCCCGCTGAGCACGAGCCGGCTGCCCCTCGCCGGTTCGGTAGCGAGCGTTGGCAGCCAGCAGAAGCCTGTTCTCAGGATCACACCGCAGGAACGCAGAAATCTGCTCCGCGCCCCAGGCATTCTGCCAGATCATGAGCGATGGGAAGTAGTAATATTTGGCGTCATACACATCGGCCTGACGATGGCTGATCAATTGCTGCAGAATGCCGACACGCTCGGTTGTTCTCATCTGAAGTCCATACAACAGACTCAATGAGCGGCGAGCCACCGACAATTGTCGCCCGGAAATTTGATCGCCCTGCTCATGACGCTGCAGCAGAGCCACAAAGCCACGCTCTGCCTGTTGAGCAAAGTGATTGTCCAGCGACAACACGGAATGTTCAAAGAGTGCCTGCAGACCGTGCCGCGGGTCTCCCGGAGCGATCCGCTCGTAACAGGCAAACGCCTGAGTTAGATCGCCGCGACGCCCGGCCTGTCGAGCCAGCGTCATCAGCACGTCCGATTCCTGCACTGTGCCCCCACGGTTTCGGCGACACGTCGCCTCGGCCTCGTTCCAGGCCTCCACGGACACAAAGTCGGGACGCACCACTGACCGGTCCGAGATCCATTTCCAAAGCGGCCAACCACCGCACAGGATTAACGCAAATCCAGTCAGCAGACTGACGTGTAGTAGCGGGCGCTGAGTGACAGCAGCAGGGGCTGCGCACCAGCCGGTGCGCAGTAACACACTCAATTTGGTAAAGGGCAAAACGAATTTCATGAACGGCAGGCTCGCTCAATTCGCTGGGATTCTTCACTACGCCAGCGTAGCGAAAGCCGCAGGCCAATTCAAGGAATCCAACAGCAGCTCGTTTTCCTCCACCCGTCCTCGCATCCCTCGCGGGGCCATCCATCTCTAGGCTTCGCGGGGCCATCCATCTCTCAGGATGAGTCAGAAGTCCAGCGAAAATACATAAATTGTCGCAAAATAGCGACGCGAAGCTGCTTTAGTCCGACGGACGTAAGGGTGTCTGCGAGGCGTCGATCGGCGACATCTGCAACAGGATCAGACGTTGCTCATCAAAGTAATGAGCCGCCGGTCGGCTTTGGGCAGCGATTCGTATCCGGCGGTGCTTCTGGGGCCTCTGCGGCCAACCAACTATCGTGGTGTGGCGGCGTTTCCTCGGCGGTTCCGGGGCCATCCGGCTATCGGGGCCATCCAGCTATC
>JALQWE010000805.1 GCA_023258825.1 Planctomycetaceae bacterium
GGGTCACCTGCTGGGTCTGCGGCATCAGGACTCCTTCGGGCCGATCGGGTACGGAGTCAATCTTGTTCCGGGTGTCAGCGAGTTCAATCCTGCCTTCCCGGGCCCAGCGGGAGCGTTCGACACCTTCCAGCACATGATGGGATCACCGGCCTCAGTTGGCACGACGCGTAACGACGACCTCGGCGATCTGTTCTTCGGGGAACGCGAACTGATCAAGCTGACGGCCGCAATGTCGGAACCGACATACGTTCACCAGGCTGAAGGATCCGTTCCACATCGGACGCCCGCGACTGCTCAGGTCCTGACTCCCGTCGCGCTGCAACTGCCCAACTCCATCGGCAGCGGCATGAACAAGGGGGACGCCCTGTACGGCATCTACCAGTCTGTCACCGGGGCTATCACGACGGTTACGTCCGGCAGCACCACCAGCAGTGAGAGCGATTACTATCGTATCAGTGCGAGGGCCGGAGATATTTACACCTTTGAGGTGATGTCGATTTCCATTGCCGCTTTTGGAGACGAGGCGGACGACACCATCGACCCCGTCATTCGACTGTACAACAGCGCTGGGCAGCTTGTGCAGCACTTCGGCAGTGTTGCCGAAAACGACGACTCTTTTGAACCCAGCGACGCGGCCCTGGTGGATGTCGTTATCCCTGCCACGGGCGACTACTACATCGAAGTCGACACGTTCAAACGCAGTCCCACAGATCCCCTCGGAGATCCTGCAAATCCCACCAGTCCACTCAATCCAGACAACCCTCGCAATATTCTGGCCTACCCCGACATTGTCAAACGGTTCACGGACACGCTGAACGACACCGACGTCGGCAGCTATCAATTGATCCTGTACGCCTTCCGCGATGCGTCCGGCAGTGATGGCACCAACATCCTGTCGGGCAATGGAGGGACGGATGTGCTGATTGCCACGTCCGCGGCTGATACCACTGCCCCCGTCAGTCAGGTGCAGTCACTGGTCGCGACCGCCACGGGGCTCAATCTGACGATCAATGCCACAGGGACTGATCCCGATCCCGGATTCGGATCAGTCAGTGGAATAGCCGAGTACCGCATTTTTGTGGCGATCAACAGCGGAGCGTTTGCACTCTGGACCACCCTGCCAGCCGGTAGTCCCACGGCCGTCTACGCAGCGCAGAGCAACAACAAGTACTGGTTCCGCAGTCTTGCAGTGGACAACGCCGGAAACGTCGAGAGCAAGGCCCCGGGGGCAGATACCTGGACCATTGTGGGAGACTTTGAGAAGCCGGAAACTGCGGCCAACGGAGCCGGTGCTACCGACGTCGGGCTGATCACAATCACCGCAGCAGGGCGGGATATCGGCGGCAGTGCGCTGCAGACCATCCAGTTCTATGTGCGAATTGATGGGGGGGCTCCGCAACTGATGGGCTCTGTCAGCCCCACACCGACAGGCGGTGGTCAACATTCGGCTTCGCTGCAGTGGTCGGGGCTTGTGGATGGAGTGCAGCATACATATCAGTTTTACACGGTCGGTGTGGACTCGCGGCAGAACACGGAAGACGCCCCGGCCGCTGGCGATGTCACACTGACACGTCGCTTTGATCCGCCGCCGTCACTGACTGCTACGGGAATTGACGTGCAGCTGGGAGCGTTGCAGCGGTCGTGGATTCGTTATCTGGATCTGCAGTTCAGCAGTGCGGCAGGAGTCTCCGATTTGCTGAGCGGAGGTCGAATCCGCATGAACAACCAACGGCCACGCGCTGACCCACTTGCAAATCACTGACATCGTGGCCAAGGGATCGTACGGTACCAATAATTTCGTGCCCGGGAACCACGGGGTAATTACTGCGTCCCCAATCATTTTTTGCGTAATGAATATCAGTGTGGCAAACACCGCAAAATTCGATATCGATCTGAACATCCCTGGCCCCTGTGGACCTGCGAGTAATCTGGTGGGGTTTCAGTGGTGCGTCTGCGGCGTGCGCGGCGTAGCAGGAAACAAGGGACATCGATAACTCCTGAAATGGGATGGCAGGTGGCCGGATTATTGAACAAACCCTTGCAGGATTCGTTCAAATCGCTTTTCTCCGCCAAGGCTTGGTA
>JALQWE010000806.1 GCA_023258825.1 Planctomycetaceae bacterium
CGGGCAGTTCGATGTTCAAAGATGAAGAGACGGGTCAGGAGTTTTACCAGGCGGAAGGAGGTCATTTAATCTGCACGTCCAACTTCCCGGACGCACTGATGGACATTCGGGAAGAGAGCTCGGCGTCGGATGGTGCCCAGACGTATGAGGGTTGGACCGAGCGAATTCCGCCCGAGGGAACTCCTGTGCTGCTTGTTCTGTCGCAACAGCAACAGCAACAGCAACAGCAGCAGCAAGGCAAGCCGAAAGTGGACCGTGGTCGGGAGGACGCCTCGAAGTAATTCGCGGCCTGACGACTTCCTGGTGTGTCGTGGCGTGTGGTGCGAAACCGCGTTTAAAGTGGTGGCTGCGCAGAAAAAAAGGTGCCGGAGAGTTTCCAGCACCTGGTAACAGCTTCAGCCTCTGGTCGGGCTGAGTAGCGAGGGGCGGATTCTCATTTTGTCGGTTTCAAGCGGCAAGGTGGCCTGTGCCAGAAGTGGTTTGCCTGAAGAGCTCTTCGGCTCTTCCGGCCTTGAGCCATGCCCGGAGTCTGATCATCGTTTCGGCATTCTCGCGGAGCCAGTAAGTCGAATTGCTTTTCACACGAAGGTTGATAATCCGTTTGACCGCGTTTTCGATCGCTCCGCTGCCGATAGGCATCTGGTTCCGGCGTGATGTCGAGTAGTCCATCCGCCGAAAACGGATCCCGTGAGTTCGAAAGTAGTTCATCCATGTCGCCTGATCCTTCGTGCGCCGCCCACTCAGCAGCTTCTCCAGTTCCATGACAACCGAACCGATTTCACCGTTGAGCAGCCGTCGTTTCTGAATCGTCAGCCAGTGTTTACGCTTCGCTCCCGTCAGCTTCCTGCTTTCAGCGATCTTGCCCAGGTACTCTACCGCGTGCCAGAAGTCGATTAGTTCCTGAACCTGATCGGGCTTCAGTTCCAGGGCGGAAATCAGCTTTGGAATCCGTCTCCAGATCCATGACGCCCCGTCAGCAACAAATAGCACCCGCGACGCGTCCGTGATCCTGATGCTGATCAGATATGCCGGCAACATGGCGAACAAACGATCGCAGGAAGCCAGTGTCCCGTCGATAATTGGTGCAAAGTCGTCAGCCATGCGACCGTGTTCATCCACCGCATAGATGATGAACAATCGAGGCTCACGCCACTTCGCGGTGAACTTCTTACGCCCTCTTTTCGTGCGTCCTTTGCGAGGTTCCCGCAAACGAACTCGGCCACCGTCCATGCTGACGACAATCCGACGCTTTTCCACGCTTCCTTCGACCCGCATGGTGCCAGAGGCCGTGATCTGGACAAGCTTTCGACCGATGCCACCGCAGACCTCCCGCAGCTGGTTGACACTCAACGTGATGCCATCGTCGGACAGCATCTCAGCAGCTTCTTCGCAGGAACCCGGCAGCGCGGAAGCCCTGGCCATACGACAACGAACATGTGGTGTCAGGCCATTCGAAATACCGAGCAAAATACATGCTGGAGACAAACCCCGCTCGGTTTTTTGTGAAGCCTTCGCAGGGTCTTTCTGCCGATGGTAGTAAGTGATGCTTAGCGTCACCGTGATTCCGCCAGGCAGCTGAACAACCCTTTGACGTGCCCCCTGAGAATGGTACTTGTGCGGCAACTGACGAATCAACTCCTTTTGCTTTTGCTGAAATCGCGGATTGTTCACGCAGCGCAGCAAAATCAAGGCTTTGGATAACGAACTCCGCGTCACCGCACGAAGATCCAGCCGGCGTTCCAGGGCCGCGAGTTCGGCAGCGGAACTGATGCTGTGATTCTGCTCCAGTTCGCGGATCTCCCGCTCAACAGCACTGGCAGCTTCCTGCAACCGCTGATACTCTTCACTCATCCCTGAGTCCTCCGTGAAAGACAGTTGTGGTAAACCATCTTTTACTGAGTCTCAGGGACCTTTTCCTATACCAAGTCACGCCGCCTGGCGATTCCCGACAATTTCAGAATCCGCCCTGGCAAAGGCTTCAAACAACAGAGTAAACCGGCTGTGCTTGTCGGCCCATGGAACGGCAATTGTCTTCACTCCGCATGTCTAACATGAGCAGCGGGG
>JALQWE010000807.1 GCA_023258825.1 Planctomycetaceae bacterium
GTCGCTGTCACCCTGCACTGCGAGGACTCTCTTCTGACAAATGGCGAGCCGTTTGGTCTACAGCAGGCCTTCAGTAACCTCCTTGAAAACGCCATTAAATACACACACACCGGCGGTACCGTGTCCATCTGCTGCCGCCGGGTCCAGCAGGATCTGTGGATTGATATCGTGGACACTGGGATCGGTATCGCGGCAGAACACATTCCGAGGCTGTTCGAGCGATTTTATCGTGTCGATCCCTCACGCTCCCTGAGCAATGGGGGCGCAGGCCTGGGCCTGGCCATTGCCCAGGCCAATATCAAGGCCTGCGGCGGAGAGATTACCATTTCCAGTCAGCCTGAGGTCGGAACGCATGTGAGTGTGCGGTTGCCGGCACTGGTCGCCCATGCCCCGCCAGCAGTTCCCGAGCGTCAGCGGTTTACATCGATGGCCTTAGAGCAATAGCGGAACGCTCTGTTCATCATTTCCCACCGCGACAAATCGGTGCGCGTATCCCGGGTGTAGTCCATAAAAATCCCGGCGAATGATCGCAATTCCCGATTTCAGAAATGCCCCAGCGGCTTGGCTCACACTTCTTCACTTCTCCCCCCAACCCGATACCGTCAGCAGCGGCCCAGCTTCCAAATGCGGTGGATTTGGCCGCGTGCAACCTCCGTCCCGACCGAACAATACGGATGTTCCGCAGTTTTCCGCCGCAGGGGTCGTAGCCGGACTGCAGTTTGAGTGATAGGATTGCAGCAGAGGTCCGTTAGGTCTCCCGCCAGTTCATCGCGGTTGCCCCCTTGGTTTCCAAACGATTTCCGCCTGCCCTGGCATCCTCGCATGTCGTTGTCAAAAGATCCTATGTCAACCGAAGATACGCCAACAAACGGGCAGCCTGATCACGCCTCACCAGGGGCAACGGTGCCTCAGCCAGGGACTGATACCCCGGAAACTTCCGGTTCGCCCCTGCAGCCACCTGTTTTCACCCAGATCACGACGACCGTTCCGATGTTGGCCTCCCAGGATTCCCTGGCCGCAACGGTCGAACGGTTGCAACTGAGAATGCGGCAGCAGGAGTATGACGACTACCTGCTGGAAAAACGGCGTCAACTGCGAACCTCAGTCACTCTGTTTCTACTCACGTTCGCCAGCACCTTTCTGATCGGGTCCGGCTACTTTCCCCTTGAATACCTCATTGGCACTCTGATTCCCCGCTACGGTGCATTTCTGCAGGTCATGGCAAACGGCCGCCCCATCAATGACATGCTCTACAGCACAGTGCTGGATGGTCTGATGTATTCGGTGCCGCTGATGCTGATCCTGCTGTGCCATGAAATGGGACATTATCTGCAGTCGGTTCGCTATCGAGTCCCCGCCTCGCTGCCTTATTTCATCCCGCTGCCGATTCCGCCGATGGGAACCATGGGGGCGGTGATTTTTCAGGGGCAGGGCAGGGCCACACGCACTCAGATGTTTGATATCGCCGTCTCCGGTCCTCTGGCCGGACTGCTGATCACTATTCCAGTGCTCTGGATTGGCCTGAAGTATTCCCGGTATGAGTCCATGGCAGGGCTCAGTGGCATTGAATTTGGTGAGCCACTGATCATCACATGGCTGGTTGAATTTCTGCATGGACCGGCGCCCGAGGGCAAGATCTTTGCACTGAACCACACGGCGTTCGCTGGCTGGGTCGGTGTCCTGATCACCTCAATGAATCTGATTCCCATTGGCCAGCTGGATGGCGGTCATATCCTTTACACCCTCATCGGTCGCAAGGCCCATGCAGTGGCCTACGGGGTCGTCGGCCTTGCGTTTGCCGGCATGTACTTCCTCGACAACTACTCCTTCACTCTGCTGCTGTTTCTGATGATGGCGACCGGAGTTAAACATCCTCCGACAGCCAATGACCGAGAACCCCTGGGCCTGACACGGCAAATCATTGGCTGGCTGACCATGGGATTTCTAATCATTGGTTTCACGCCCAATCCTGTCAGCATCTCCACGCCCGAGAATCGTCCCACATCGACTGCTCCCGCGGAACGTCAGCCCGAGCGTCCGACGGAGCGTGACAATCTGATCTGACC
>JALQWE010000808.1 GCA_023258825.1 Planctomycetaceae bacterium
GCCCGTGAATTCTCAAAAGGAACTGCGGGCGTGGCTTACGGTTGCCAGCAACCGGAAAGTCACTACAATCCCGACCACAAAGAACAAACGCACCCGTAGCTCAATTGGATAGAGCGTCGGTCTTCGGAACCGAAGGTTTCAGGTTCGACCCCTGACGGGTGCAGTTCCCTAAAGCTTTGCCAATAAAGACTTTAGAACCAAAAGCTCCTCAGCTGACAGCTGTGGAGCTTTTTTTTGTCCCCCCACTAATCCCCCCACTAATTCGCTGTTTTGCGGGGAAACCTGTTGTGTGGGACTCAGCCGGCTCAGAACTTCCTGGCCAGCACTCTGGGCCGAACGCATCGCACCGTAGTGCTTTTCCGTCGTCCCAAAATCCTTGTGACGCATGACCACCTTCAGGGTTTCCGCAGAAACCCCGGCGTTGATCAGCCGCTCCGCCAGACCCCGACGCAGGTCATGAGCACTGGCGAACTTTTTTCGACGACCCGTGCGAGCGTTGGCCTGCTGGACCACAACATTCGCCTGCCGCCCAATTCGAGCAATCACCCGACTCACGTGCTCCACCGTCAGGCGGCCACGCGAAATCGTTCGGCTGGCTCCCGGCGAAACCGCAGCCCGGCCCATCATCGCTCGGATTTCACTTGCCGGAACTTCCGCCCCGGCAGCTTCCGCTGCGCACGTTGGCAAATCATGCTGCTGCAGCCACTTTCGAACTGCCGTCTCAGACACTCCACAGGCCCTGCCAATGGCACTGTTGGAATACCGCCCCACAAGCCGCTTCAGGTCCACCGGCGATGGCCGAAACACACCCGGGCGGGATGTTCCGGGAATCTCGACGCCTTCCAGTTCCACAACCCAGCCCCGTTGCAGACGCTCCGGAACGGATCCCAGCAGAGTTTGCAGTCCAGGCAGCATGGGAATCTCCTGAACCAAACCGTTCTTCTGCGTGGCGGGGATCAGAATCGTCGGCAATCGCTCGGACACCTTCGACCACACAGGGTGAATATGCCGCGAGTCGTCCCACGAAAAATCCATCATCTCGCCAACTCGAAATCCGGATTCCCAGAGAACCTTCAGGGCGAAAATCCAGGACGCGGCGGAATCCCTGCCGACGACATCCGGCGTTGCGTCCAGCATTCGCTGGAACTCAGCCTCAGTCACCGGCCGTCCCTTCATCACCTCTTCGGCATCCACCTTCTCCAGCTCCGGGACAGAGGCGATCAAGCCCCGGCTGCCACAGAATCGCAGAAATGCCATCACGGCTCCCATCAGCGTGTTGACTGTGTTCGGCGAGCGCGTCGAATATCGACAGACCTCGCCTCGCAGCAGTCGACGCTGCAGATCTTCCAGACATTCCAGCGTGGCGACTTCGGACATCAGCAGGCCCGCCGTTCTGCGAAGTTCTCGCTGACGTGCCTCCAGAATCCGCTCGGCGATCCCCAGCCTTGAGACAATCTCGACCAGTGATCCCTCACGCACTCGCAGCCGCCGATGCTCGACATACCGCTCACAGCATTCCTGCCACGTCGGTCCGCCATCGCCATTCGGGTTGACCGCCACAGCAGGCACCGCCGGAACTGCCGCCTGCACAACCTGCGCCTCAGTGATTGCCCCGCCAGAGGCGAGGTATTCACCGTTGAGCAGTCGTTCGCGACAGTCCCGCTGCATCCGCCGGGCTTCCCGCCGATCGCGAGTTCCGCAGTTGCGACGAATCCGCTGACAGCGGATCGGACAGTAAAACTTGAGCATGTAGCCGTTCCGGTCGCTCTCGCGGAGCGGCCGGTCCGGATACAACTGCACATTCCCGATTTCGGGCCTTCTCGACATCGTCTCACACCTTTCTGTTTTTCAATTTTGTGCATCTGCTCTCCTTTCTGCGTTTTTTGAAAGATGCTGAATGAGTGCCTGCCCGGTCACCCAGCGAGTGTGACCCACGTTCGTGTAGGGCAGGCCCTCAGCGATCATTTTATCCCAAAACTTCTGAGAAATCCCAAGCTTCTCCAAAACCATTTGTTTGCTGTAGGCCTCATCCATCCGAATGACGCCGCTGCCTCGACCAGTCATT
>JALQWE010000809.1 GCA_023258825.1 Planctomycetaceae bacterium
GTGGGGCACGTCACGGAAGTCGACGTCGACACGATTTCGCGGGTGTGTTCCACGGGAACGATTCCAGTGATACCCAGTATAGCGTTAAGTGCTGTGGGGCATCGATTGAACGTGAATGCGGATACGGCCGCGGCCGCGGTCGCGCGGGCTCTGTCGGCAGAAAAGCTGGTGTTTCTCAGTGATATCCCGGGAATTCTGACGAATATCAAAGATCCCACCAGCCGATTGTCGCACGTCACCCGGGATCAGGTGCGGGCATTGATTGCGGATGGCACGATCGCCGGAGGAATGGTTCCAAAGGTGGAAGCGGCCCTCGAATCGCTGGACGCCGGGGTTCGAAAAGTGCATATCGTGGACGCGGCGATGCCGCATTCGGTGTTGCTGGAGATTTATTCGGACACCGGAGTGGGCACGGAGATTGTTCCCTGAGCGTGGGTTGTGTACGGTGCGGGATGATCGTCGGTAGCGTCGGCGGGTATTTGTAGAGAAATTGGGGAACCGGAGTGGGCGTCAGGTGTCCGGATGAAGAGCGGATACCAACTGTGTTGGCGGTTGAGTTCATCCCAGTTGTGGTGAAGTGCTGGTGGCCTTGTTGTCTGGTGCAGATCAGAAGAGCATTCGCGGAAGGCCGTGGAATCAGGAATAGGGTAGATTCCGGGACGCTTCCGGATCGTGGGAGGCTGAGCTGCTGTCGGAAAAGATCAGGATATCCTTCTTCCACATCCTGTTAGGATACGTGGCAGAGTCGTGTTGAGACGTGAGGGGCATCGGTGTTGGTGCGGGAATGCACAGTCCGGGTGCCTGACGGTGGTGGGTTTTCTTATTGGAGTGACAGTGATGACACAGGTTGCGCAGGTAGGTAGCCAGGCGATCATTGATGTGTTCGACCAGTATGTGATTCCTAACTATCGACGGCAGCCGATTGCATTGGTGCATGGCGAGGGATCCAGGGTTTGGGACGCGGATGGCCGCAGCTATCTTGACCTGTTTCCCGGCTGGGGATGCAACATTCTGGGGTACTCGCCGCCGCGGCTGGTTCGGGCGATTCAGGAACAGGCGGCACAGTTGATTCACGTACCGAACACCTGGTACATCGAGCAGCAGGGGCGTTTTGCTGAATTCCTGTGTACTCGAGGATTTGGAAAAGCATTTTTCTGCAACAGTGGTGCAGAAGCGAATGAAGCCGCGATCAAGCTGGCCAGGTTGCACGGGGGTGCTGCCGGGCGTTATCGGGTGATTACGTTTGAAAACGGGTTCCATGGCCGTACGTTTGGCGCGCTGACCGCCACGGCTCAGCCGAAGTACCATGAGGGGTTGGGGCCGATGATGGCGGGCTTTCGCTATGCTCGCATGAACGATCTGGAAGGGGTCAGGGGGCTGATTGACCAGGAGACAGCCGCCATCATGATCGAGCCTGTCCAGGGCGAGGGTGGTGTGCGGATTCCGGATGCGGGATTTCTGCAGGGGTTGAGAGCGCTGTGCGACGAGCATGGGCTGTTGTTGATTTTTGACGAAGTTCAGACGGGAATGGGTCGAACGGGGACGTGGTTTGGTTATCAGCAGTCGGGGGTACAGCCGGACGTCATCACGCTGGCGAAGGGGCTCGCGGGTGGGGTGGCTTGCGGGGCGATGATCTGTCGCAGTGAGATCGCCGGAGACCTGCGTCCCGGGATGCATGCCAGCACCTTCGGTGGAAATTCGCTGGCCATGGCCGCCGGGCTTGCGGTCGGTCAGACGATTGAGGAAGAGGGTATTCTTCAGCACGTTCAGGATTTGTCAGCGCAGGCGCGGGCTCATCTGCTTCAATGGCAGCAGGAGTTGCCCATCATTCGGGAGATTCGGGTGCGGGGGATGATGATCGGAATCGACCTGACGATTCCATCGGCACCGGCTGTCGCGAAGTGTATGGAACGAGGGGTGTTGCTGAATGCGACGAATGATACGGTTGTGCGGCTCCTGCCGGCCCTGAATGTTTCAGAGGCGGATCTGATGGAAGGACTGGAGATTATCAAAGAAGCCCTGGAACAGATGGCGGGGGATGTATAGTTTTAGGACAGGTGTC
>JALQWE010000810.1 GCA_023258825.1 Planctomycetaceae bacterium
GGCTGGATTGATGACAAGCAAGTTACTTGCGTTAGATCTAAATTCAGTACCCAAATGTTGACTCCGATAGCAAAAATTGGAGGCGCTAAGTTAGTCGTCGTACCAATTAACAAGACTAAGGCAGTAGTTATTGAGTCTAGAAGGCCAATCGGAATTGATGCCAAGCTAAAGAAATCTGGTGCGTTGGTTTATGTGGTTGATTCTTCAATTGAGTCAGGTTTCGGCCCGGTCAAGGTCTACCCACAAGACCCAAATGATCAGGGTTATATTAAAGCACCGAGAGCATTAAATGAATCAGTCGGGAACAGAAGTTCTGGAAGTCCAGACCTTCTGAGGCGGCATCAGTTGCCAGCAGGATGCGCACGGGACTGATGTCCGGTGCGGCCTGGAATGCGGCCTTCACTTCTTCTCGCAGCTCCGGATCCATGCCACCGTACATTGTCAGCAGGCGGTCCCCGGTGGTGAAGCCTTCACTGGCGAGAACTTCCTGCAGCCAGTGCTGAGTCGCGCGGTATTCCGTGAAGATGATGACTCGTTCCTGCCCCCACTTTCCGCCGGGTTTCAGGTGCGCCTTCAGCCACTCAATCAGCTGGCGGACTTTGGAGTCCCGCTGGCCTGAGGCTTTATCCGCCCAGTCTTGCATGATTTTCAGCAGGGCTCGTTCCTGTTCTGTGGGTTCACGGAACAGGCGAGTGGCCGTGTCGAGTGCGTCGTTGGTGGCTTCGTCGTACTCGGTATCGTCCGCGTAATCTTCGTCCATGCGGTCCAGCTCAAGCTGCAGTGATCGCTGGGTGGGGCGAGCCACCTTCTTGCGGGCTGTGACCAGTGAGCGTTCATGCTGCGTCAGCGTGGTGAGGAATGCCGCGGGGCAGGAGAACAGTCGTTTTTTAAGCGTCTTCAGTACGAACTCGGTCGCGAAGCGTTCCGTTTGATCGTCAGCGTGCGACGTGCGGAGTCGCGTGTATTACTTGAGAGCCGCGTGGACGCTGCGTTCTTCGTCCGAATACGGAACCTCGATGGGCTTCAGAATGCGTGGCGGAAAGCGGCGAATTCCGAGGTGATTGAAGGCAAACGACGGATCACTTTTCAGGCGGCGAACCATGACGGCTTCCAACTGCCGGCGGTCCGGATCGCTGATGCGTGAAAATCGCTGGTTGTCCAGCAGTTCCAGCAAGGCGCTGAAACTTTCGCGATAGCCATTGTGCGGTGTCGCTGTCAGGAACAGTTTGTGTTCAAAGTGCGGCACCAGCTGCCGCAGCGACTGTGTTCGCAGCGAATCGGCCGCGTACTGACCGACTCCGGAAGGAGCACAGTTGTGGGCCTCATCGACGATCAGCAGGTCATATTTTCGCGGGTAAATGGATTCGCCCGGTGCGGGCAGGGTTTCACGGAACAGCCGCATGGGCCGTTCGCGTTTCAGAAAGTCAATGCTGGTGATCAGGCGTGGGAAGTGGGACCACGGATTCACATGAATGCCTCGGCGACGACGCAGTTCACGCATCAGGCTGGAATCCACGATGCGAAAATCGAGACCGAATTTGTCTCGCATCTGTTCCTTCCACTGGATCTGGAGGGACGAGGGGCAGACGATGAGGATGCGGCGGGCGCGGTGCCTGAGCATCAGTTCGAGGGCCACCATGCCGGCTTCGATGGTTTTGCCAAGGCCAACGTCATCGGCGATCAGCAGATTGACGCGTGGCATCTGGATGGCTCGGACGACCGGATCCAGCTGATAGTCTTCCAGTTCGATACCGCTGCGGAACGGGGCCTGGATGTTTTTGTGGTCGGCGGATGAGGACGCTCCCCAGCGAACGGCATCGAGGAACGCATCCAGTGTTTGAGGGGAATCAAACCCGGTGGGCTCGGGCAGTGCCACCTTTTCGATGATTCTGGCCCCCGGTTCAATTTCCCAGACGACCTGCAGTTCTTCCCCCAGACCGTCATCTTCGATGGACGCGAGGGTGAGCAGCGTCTGGGCGGAGCTTCCGGGCAGCTGCATGGCAGGAGAGGGCAAGGTTCCGGGCTTGACCTCGGTCACCACCCACTGACGTGACCGAACCT
>JALQWE010000080.1 GCA_023258825.1 Planctomycetaceae bacterium
CACGTCGCTGGTGCCGACACCGGAGCGTCTCAGCTGTAGCACTGCCAGGCTTCCACTTTTCTGAGGTTCCCGCATCCGCTAAAAGTCGCAGCCTGCAGAAACTGAGACCGGCAGGTTCGGCAACCTGCACCTCGATGCTCTCGTTTCCTGTCACGGACCTTCAGCCAGATTGATTCGCTTCATGTCACAACAGGCCAGCCTTCCTCGTGGTTTTCAGACAGCCGGGTTCACCTGCGGAATCAAGGCCAGCGGAAAACCGGACTTGTCGCTGTTTGTTTCCACGGTTCCGGCTTCAGCCGCCGGGGTCTTTACCACTAACAAAGTGTGCGGTGCGCCCGTCATTGTGTCTCGGAGCCGTGTGCCATCTTCCACATCACGTGCCGTGGTCATCAATTCCGGGAATTCCAACGCGGCCACAGGAGCCCCCGGAATTGCCAATGCCGAGGCGATGACAGCCACACTGGCCAACTGTCTCAGCTGTCCTCCTGCGGACGTGCTGGTGTGTTCCACCGGTGTGATTGGTGTGCCGTTGCCGATGCCGCTGCTGCAGTCCGGAATTCCCCAGGCGTTCGCCTTGCTGGGAGATTCTGACCAGCATCTGCTGGACGCGGCCACGGGCATTATGACCACGGATACCTTTCCAAAACTTACGTCCTGTGACGTGGCAGTCCGGGGTGGGACAGTGCGAGTCTCGGGGGTTTGCAAGGGAGCCGCCATGATTGCTCCGAACATGGCGACGATGCTGGGAGTAATTATGACCGATGCACCGTTAGCGCCTGAGCAGTGCGCTGCGATGCTGAAAGCTGGCGTAGACCGAACGTTCAACTGCATCAGTGTCGATGGTCATATGAGCACCAGCGATACGGTCCTGCTGCTGGCTAATGGCGCGTCAGCGGTGACGCTGTCGGATGACGATCTGCAGCAGGTGGCCGAAGCGGTACGGGTTGTCTGTCAGCATCTGGCGACCAGTATTATCCGGGACGCCGAAGGCGCGGACCACTTTATTACGGTTGACGTCACCGGCCTTGCGACTCGGGATTTTGCCTGGCGGATGGCCAAAGAAATTGCCGAGAGTGCGCTGGTGAAGACAGCAATCACCGGTGGAGACCCCAATTGGGGTCGGATCGTGTCTGCGGCGGGCTATGCCGGAGTGGATTTTGACACCGCATACGTCTCACTGAAGATCAATGGAACAGAAGTTTATCGGGCGGGAACGCCGGTCCCCTTCGACGCGGCGTCCTTATCCACGGCACTGAAAACGAATCGCGACGTGCATCTGGAACTTGCAGTCGGTGGTGGGCCATGCTCCGGTCGTGAGGCGGTACGGTTCTGGACGTCGGATCTGACAGCGGAATACGTTCGACTGAATTCGGAGTACACGACCTGACACCGCCGCGAACGAACGCCTGCTGACGTCCGGACCGATTCACGCGGGCCTGGTCGCGGCGGACGAAAAAGCGTGACGAAACCCTGCGCGCGAGGTCTCCGACGGGTAGAATCAGCGCTGGCCCGCCAAGGGATCACATGGCCCATGCGCCCCTGAAATCGGGCACGACAACCGGGAAAACCGCTGGCTGGGTGACAAAAAACGCCGATAAACTGAATATTTTTCAGTTTCCGGAACCCCCGATTTTTGTTGACGAGGATGCCACCGCATGTTCTCAGAGTACCGGAACACTGCAGAAACGAACATCCCGCGGAAATCCCGGTCAGCGGCCGGCGCACACTTCAGACAGCAGCTGCGGTTCTGTCTGCTTGCCATAAGTCTCTGGCTGACGGCGTCTTCCTGGGGCTGGTCGCAGCAGAAGCGATGGTGCAGACAGCACTGGAGGCGGAGGGAATTCGCAATCCGCTGGTGTTGTCGGCGATGCGAGCGATCCCGCGTCATGAATTTGTGCGGACGGCGGATCGAGCGCGGGCCTACGAGGACACGGCCCTGGCCATTGGCAATCAGCAGACCATTTCTCCTCCGTATGTCGTGGCCTACATGACCGAGGTACTGGATCCGCAGCGCGAGCATCGCGTCCTGGAGATTGGCACCGGCAGCGGGTATCAGGCTGCGGTGCTGGGAGCGATCGTGAAAGACGTTTACACGATTGAAATTGTCCCGGCGCTGGCGAAGCAGGCCGCCAAACGTCTGAAAGATCTGGACTACACCAACATTCATGTGCGGGAAGGCGACGGCTATCTGGGCTGGCCCGAGCACGCTCCGTTTGACCGCATCATTGTGACCTGTTCTCCGGAGAATGTTCCGCAGCCACTGGTGGATCAGCTGAAGGAAGGTGGGCGGATGATTATCCCGATCGGAGAACGCTATCAGCAGGCCTTTCATCTGTTTCGCAAGGAGCAGGGGAAGTTACAGGACGAGAAACTGATCTCAACGCTGTTTGTCCCGATGACGGGGACGTCTGAAGAACAGCGGCGCGTGCTGCCGGACCCTCGAAACCCACGTCTGGTGAATGGTTCTTTTGAAGAGGACACAAACGGGGACGGCCGAGCCGATGGCTGGCACTATCAGCGAAACGTTGAACTGGCGACGGAAGGGGCGATGGAGGGCGTGCAGTATCTGCACTTTGAAAACAAAGATCATGCGGGCATTTCCCAGGCGTTGCAGGGCACTGCCGTGGATGGGAGACTGGTGGCGGGTCTGCAGTTGCAGTACTGGGTGCGACACACGTCGGTCGTTCCGGACCCGGCTCCGGGCGGACAGGCGGCGATTGTGGTGCACTTCTACGACAATGTGCGGCGTGAGATTTCCGCAGTCGTGCTGGGGAAATGGCGTGGCACGCTGGACTGGCAGGATGCCAAATCACTGGTGCCAGTGCCTCCAACCGCCCGGGAAATGATCATCAGAATCGGGCTGAACGGCGCCACCGGGCAACTTGACCTGGACGATCTGAGAATGACACCAGTGCCCAGGTGATCGTGGATGGATCGCACCACCAGGCCCGCAACTCCGCCACTGGTTCCTGAATCAGGAAACACCCTGCTTCCACAGCCGATACAAATCCGGCTCTGCGGCACCAGTGGCTTCACTGTTTCCCTGCGGCGCCGTATCATACCGCTCCGACCACTGTTTCCTGCCCGAGTAAAGCGATCAGGGGTGTTCCTGCCAGGTCTGCTGAGTGTCTTCGTTCTCGTTCAATCGTCACCATGGTCCCCACGGCTGTCGACTCTGACGCGTATTCGACGCCACAGTCCGAAACCTCCGCAGCACCTCAGATTTAAGCCATCTGCGTTGTCTTGCCCGCCTGATTGTGACATCAGGGTTTCCTCAGTTCCGCCGGACCTGCTCTCATGACTCGTATTTCTCAACTCCTGCTGTTCTGTGTTTCCATCGTCCTGACAGAGGGAATCCCGGCCACAGCAATGGCAGTGCAGACAGAGACAGCCCCGGCCACGGCAGGTACAGACGAGGCCGCCGCCCAGCCTCCGGAAAATCCCTTTCCGAAAGCAGTGAAAATCCCGGCAGGGATTCTGGATGGCGGCAGCGAATGGATGAACACCTCGCGGCCCATCGACCTTGCCGAACTGAAGGGCAAGGTGGTGCTGCTGGACTTCTGGACTTACTGCTGCATTAACTGCATGCATGTCCTTCCCGACCTGAAATACCTCGAAGAAAAGTACGGGGATCAGTTGGTCGTGATCGGCGTGCATTCGGCGAAATTCGACAACGAGAAGGATTCCGCAAACATTCGGGACGCCATATTGAGGTACGAGATTCAGCATCCGGTCGTCAACGACAGTGAGATGCTGATCTGGAGGAAGTTCGGGACGCGCGCCTGGCCCACCGTTGCGTTGATCGATCCGGAAGGCAATTACTGTGGCTCACAAAGCGGGGAAGGGCACCGGGAATTGCTGGATACGGTGATTGGACAGCTGATCAAATATCATCGCAGTCGCGGCACCCTGAATGAAACTCCGATTGTTTTTGATCGTGAGTCCGCGAAGGTGCAGGCCACCCCGCTGCGTTACCCTGGCAAAGTGCTGGCGGACCCTGTTGGGCAGCGACTGTTCATCACCGACAGCAATCACAATCGGATTGTAGTCACCAGCCTGTCCGGTGAATTGAAATCCGTGATCGGCAGTGGACGTTCCGGACGTCGGGACGGCAGTTTTCAGGAAGCGGAATTTCAGCGGCCTCAGGGGACCGCTCTGGTAGGCAATCTTCTGTATGTTGCCGACACAGAGAACCACTTGATTCGCCGCATCGATCTGGACGCGGGAACCGTCAGCACGCTGGCAGGTACCGGTGAACAGGGCCAACCCGGGGTTCCTGCCAGTGGACGTTTACTGGAAACACCGCTCAACAGCCCCTGGTCGATCGCCGCTGTGAATGGCACTCTGTACATCGCCATGGCTGGTCCGCACCAGATCTGGTCCCACAGCATCGGCAGTGACGCAATCAGTGCTTTTGCCGGCAGTGGTCGCGAGGATGTCATCAATGGCCCGCTGGCGACGGCCGCATTCGCTCAGCCTTCCGAAATCATCGCAGACGCTACCGGAAACTTTCTGTATCTTGTCGACAGCGAAGGATCGTCGATTCGACGGGTGCCTGTGGATCCGGCGGGCGAGGTCAGCACACTTGCCGGCACCTCCGAACTTCCCCGCGGGCAGTCGCTGTTCGCCTTCGGGGATCTCGATGGAATCGGGGCAGAGGCTCGCTTTCAGCATCCCCTGGGAATTGCACTGTTTCAGGATCAACTGTACATCGCCGACTCTTACAATCACAAAATCCGCCAATTGACGCTGGCTTCCAATGCCGTGTCCACATGGCTTGGCGACGGCAAGCCTGGCAGGGGACTGGACCCCGTTCAACTGAATGAGCCGGGGGGATTGTCAATTGCTCAGGACCGTCTGTGGATTGCCGACACCAACAACCATCGGATTCTGACAATCAATTTGACCGATCGCAGCACAGCGGTGCTGGACATTCCCGGATTAGCACCGCCGGCAGCCGTCGCCACGGTCTCGCGACCGGACCTGAGCAAGGCAGTGGAACTTCCGGAACAGAAACTGGCTGTTAGTTCGGCCGTACAGTTTGCCGTGCAGCTCAGTATCCCGGAGGGCAACAAACGCAACGAGTTGTTTCCTGTGACATGGAGTGTGTTCAGCGAGGGTGAGACTTCACTGCTCGCAAACAATGCTTCAGGAGTCCGTACGGAGGCTCAGGTGACAGAAGGCAACGTCGCCGAATTCTCCGTTCCGCTAACAGGCCAACCCGGCAGCTGTACCGTCATTCTGCAGGTGTCTTATGGCTACTGTGCAGCAGATGGAACGGGGCTGTGTCGCCTGGCAACCGGAACCTGGAAGATCCCGGTTGTGCTGAATACTGACGGTGGCGAAAGCCGAATTTCGATCACGTTTCCGGAGCCACCATCCATGTAAACAGAGGCTCCCACCCGAACTCATCCGCCATCCGGCGATGTTCATGAACAGGAACGATGCCGTAAGGCAGGCGACAGGCTGAGATGCCCCGGTGATGTGCCCCATCGGCAGACCGCGCAGGTGAGTACCTGCAACAGATTCCATTTTCAGCACGTCGACAAACGTCGACTGTGCCCTTTGTAAACTTGAAACAGGTCAGCCTGCCTGAAGTCGTCAGGACATCAGTCACCGGGCGGCCGCTGCATTGAAATGCTGTTATGACATCCCGGCAATCACAGACTGGCCGATCCGGAAAAGGTAAACCGGATGCACGAACATTGAAGTCGTGGTCCGATCGGCTGATCGCTGACAGTGTCTCAGAGCTGACGGGGCCGGATGTCCTGGCGGTGCTGATGCATGGCACCACTCTTGCTTCAGCGTTAAAAGAAGCGCGAAGTGATCTGTCGTTCACGTTTTTTACCCCCGAGCACTTTTTCAGTCGCACGCTGCACAGTTTTCACGATTCCACGGCAGTAGGTGGCGTCGAACAAACTCGAATCAGCTGTGCCGCAGATCCACCGGAGCATGCCTTTGGTTCAGCGGTGTTTCCCACGTTGATGGGTGATTCCTCCGAAGTCGCCCAGGAGATGTTTCAAACGCTGCACACGCGACTGAAGCCCGGCGGGCGACTGCTGGTCTCCACCAACAACCTCAAAGGCAAATGGGTGGAAGCACAACTGAAGGCACTTTACTCGACCGTGGAAATTCGCAAGTCGCCACATGGGGTCCTGTTCATTGCCACGCGGTCTCAGCCCCTGAAAAAACTTCGGGGCTATCGGGCTCGATTTGACTTTCGGTACGGTGAGCAATTGCTGACGTGTGAAACGCGGCCAGGGGTCTTCAGTCATCGCCGGCTGGACGGAGGTGCTCGAGCACTGATTCGGTCGCTGCAGCTGTTCGCGGACTCAACTGAAGGCCTCGACCGGACGCCTCAGAAAATTATCGAAATGGGTTCCGGCTGTGGCGCAGTCTCCATCGCCGCGGCGACCAGTTTTCCCGATGCGGAATTGCTGGCGGTGGACAGTGACGCGCGCGCCGTGCAGTGCACAGCACAATCGGCCGCACTGAACGGGATCACGCGAATCAACACGCTGCTCAGCTCTGAAGGTGCCGTCCCAGCCCCGGGGACCTGGGATCTGCTGCTGGGCAATCCGCCGTACTATTCCGACTTTCGAATTGCGGAATTGTTTCTGCAGACCGCACGAAAATCACTCCGTCCGGGGGGACGTATTCATATTGTGACGAAGCCCGTGGAATGGCAGGAAGCACGCATGAAACAGCTGTTTCAGAATGTGCAGGCCCACAAATTTGGGGAATACACCGTCTTTACAGCCATTCAGAAGGGATAGCAGCCGCGGTGGATGACTGCAGCAGCCTGCTGATCATTGAAGAACTGCTGGCCGATGGGCTGGCATGGGAGCAGGCCACCGACAGCCTGCGGCAGGAAGCAGTGGCGATGGTCACAGCGGTTGCTGCGGATGCGGTCAATGTGGCCGGGTTACGTGTTTGTCTGGTGCTGTCGGACCATGTGGCAGAGCTGCTGGGGCGGCAGGGTTGTCTTCCGACAGAGCTCCAAATTGTCCGACTCAAATGTTCTCTGGACACCTGGCTGCAATCCCCGGCGCGGCAGGACATCGGCCCCACTCAGCTGGCGCTGCTGATTGCCCCGGAATCTGGTGGCGTGCTTGTTCGGCGACTGCAGGTCCTGCAGAGCGAACTCTGGAGAGGCACAGAAACACTGAATCTGCCGTGGGCGCTGGCGGAAATATTTTCGGATAAGTTCCGGACATCTCAGTGGCTGCAGGCTCGTGGGCTCACCACGCCAAAGACGTGGCTGTTAGGTCGTGAGCAGGCGGAAGCGCTGCGAACGCGCGGGCTGGTGACGACCGCCAGTGAAAGTGATTTGTCCACAGAGGAATGGACTGCAGTTCTGAAACCGCGGGACGGAGTCGGTTGTGAGCAAGTCAGACTGCTGCAACTGAGCACCCGCGAGCTGGCCGCAGTTGTCAGCTCCTCACACCCTGCGGACCTGAATGCCTCATGGATTCTGCAGCCGTGGGTCTCGGGAGTCGCCTGCTCGATCGGGCTGATTGGCGGAGGAACGCCGGCGAACACGGTGATTCTGCCTGCCGGACATCAGACGCTTCGAAGGCACGGAGCCGCGGTGCGATACTGTGGCGGGGAAATTCCGTGTGAGGCAGCGATCAATGCGGCGATCACTCCGCTGGCGCAGGCGTTGGTCACTGCGATCGGTCCATTCCGCGGCTGGCTGGGTGCGGACATCGTCGTTCATCAGAACAACGGCGGGGATTGCTCGGCCACGATCATTGAAATCAATCCCAGGTTGTGCACGAGTTATGTAGGGTATCGCCAGCTGGCCTGCGGCAATCTGGCCGAATGGTTACTTCAGCGAGCCGGATCTGCACGGGTGGAGTGGCGTGCGGGCGTTATCCGCTTTGGAGCGGACGGTCGGGCGCGATTGGAGGCGGGCTGAAGCAACCGGTTGGTGAGAGCGAACGCGACTGGACGGTTCAGCCCCAGAGTTTGGAGATTCGGCGACGGATTTCGGACGTATCTCCCTGAATCAGACTGGAGGAACCGCGCTGTTCGGCCCCCTGCGGCATGCCGTGCGAGACGCGTTCCATCAGTGTCTGGACGGCAGGAGTCAGAAAGCGGGTGACTTTGCTGAGTGAATGCTGATCGCTGCGATGCCGGTTGTGGAAATAGTAGCGTTCCGGTCGCATGACTGTCAGATGATTTTTGGCGCGTGTCATCGCGACGTAGAACAAACGCCGTTCTTCCTCAATTTCCTCAGCGCTGCCTGTCGCCATATCCGCGGGGATGTTGCCATCGGCGGCATGGAGGATGTAGACAGAATCCCATTCGAGCCCTTTGGCCGAGTGAATGGTGCTGAGGATGAGATAATCTTCATCGAGGAGCGGATCGGCGGGAAGTTCCTGCGTGGAGGTTGGGGGATCGAGCGCCATTTCGGCCAGAAATTCTCCGCGGGACTGATAGCGGCCAGCGATCGCTTCGAGCTGCTTCAGGTCATTGACGCGCGCGGTGACATTGTCATACGCGGCTTCAAGCAGAGGAGTGTAGTAGGAGCGGATGGCGTAGAGGCTGGACGCCACGTTCTGATCGTCCTGGCGAGGCGGGCGCTGCAGACCCCGGAGCAGCCCGAGGAACTGGGGCCAGAGATCGCGGAGTGCGGTCGGCGGTGTCCACGACTCCCAGGTTTCAAACTGACCTCCGGCGCCACGCAGTTGATCCAGCAGCGCGGAGGCTTTGGACTGACCGATGCCGGGAAGGAGGACGAGAACACGAAAGCCTGCCACCATATCGAGCGGGTTTTCGGCAAGCCGCAGGAAGGAGATGACATCGCGAATGTGGGCCGTTTCCAGAAACCGCAGACCGCCATATTTCACAAAGGGGATATTGCGGCGGCCAAGTTCAGCTTCGAGTGCCATACTGTGGTGTGAGGCTCGAAAAAGTACCGCCTGCTGTTTGAGCGACACGCCTTTTTCGCGGCGTTCGAGAATGCGATCGATGACATATTCGCTTTGAGAATCTTCATCGGGGCAGGTCACCAGCTGAGGTTTTGTGCCACCGGAGCGAGCGGACCAGAGTTCCTTGCGATGTCGTTCGACGGCTTCCGCAATGACCTGATTTGTCACCTCAAGAATGCACTGGGAACTCCGGTAGTTCTGTTCGAGCGGGATCAGGGTGACATTGGGGTACTGATCGGGGAAATCGAGAATGTTGCGGACAGTGGCGGCACGGAATGAGTAGATGGACTGTGCGTCGTCACCGACAGCGGTCAGACCAATCCCGTCGGGGCAGAGATTTTTGAGGATCTCTGCCTGCAGCACATTTGTGTCCTGGTATTCGTCGACGAGGATGCGGCTGAACTGGCTGCGGACGATGGGGCTGGCGACAGGATCAGCCACGAGTGCATTCCAGAAGAGCAGCAGGTCATCGAAATCGAGGACGCGTTGCTTTTCCTTGGTTTCGGTGTAGATGCTGAAGAGCTGACCGAGTCGTTCCTGATGTTCGAGACACCAGGGGAACCACTTCTGAAGCACCAGATCCAGCCCGCACTGGGTGTTCACGCAGCGACTGTAGACATCCAGGCAGGTGGCTTTCAGAGGAAAGCGATTGGCGGATTTGGGCAGATTGAGTTCGGTGCGGGCGAGATTCATGAGGTCTTCAGAATCGCCGCGATCGAGGATTGTGAAATCCGGATGCAGCCCGATCAGGTGTCCATGTCGACGAAGGAGATTGGTGGAGACCGAATGAAAGGTACCGCCGCGAATTCTGCGGAGTGCTGAGCGATCGCAGACGGCGGGATTTTTGACGGTTGCCGGATCCAGCTGCAGCACAATAGACTCGACACGGCGGAGCATTTCGGCGGCAGCGCGGCGAGTGAACGTCAGCATGAGAAGACGTGAGGGATCCACACCGGACGCCAGCTGCCATGCGACGCGGTGTGCCAGAGTCGTCGTTTTTCCGGTACCGGCCCCGGCGATGATCAGCAGCGGCGCTTCGCCGTGCAGCGCCGCGCTGCGTTGCTGCGGATTCAGCGACTGCAGGAACGCGGGAACCTCGGGAACGACGGAATCAGGCATAGGATTAGGTCCACTGAAAGACGGGGTGTTGTGAGTGTACCTGGTCGGGCGAAGGGAAACAAATACCGGGCAGAAAAAAGGGTCAGGACCCAATAGCCAAATGGCCCGAAGGGTGCTCCGCACTATTGGGTCCTGACCCTTTTTTCTGCCCGCACCCTTTTTTCTGCCCTTTTTCCGCGAATTCCAGCCCAAAGCTGAATTCGGCTGTCACTTTGCAATTTCTCTGTTATACTGCCCGTGAGCAGCCGCTTAAGTCCGCCGTGGTTGTGAGCGTTGTTTCTCCGGTGATGGCTAATTTCATCGGCGATCGTTCACTGGGTGTCGATCAAGCCTGCAAAAGCATTCAGTTTCGTCTGCGGAAAGCCGCTGGGCGACTGCCAGTTCCAAGCGTTACAGAATTCGCTTCCTTGTTGCGGATTTACAGCATTCGGTCCTGGGAATGTTTTACTTTAACCCAGGGACCATTATGAATTTCAGAGACTTTGGGCTCGTTGAGCCACTCGTGCGCGCCGTGACCCAGGAAGGCTACAGCACACCGACGCCGATTCAGCAGCAGGCGATTCCTGCGGTTTTGTCAGGTCGCGATGTGGTTGGAATTGCTCAGACGGGAACAGGAAAAACGGCGGCGTTTGCGTTGCCGTTGCTGCATCAGATTCATCTGTCGGCGGACCGGCGATCATCCGGCGTGCGACGGATTCAGGTGCTGGTGCTGGCCAGTACTCGTGAACTGGCGATTCAGATTCATGAGAGCTTCATGAACTATGGCGCATTTGCGTCAGTGCGGGTGGCCACGATGTATGGCGGCGTGGGACAGCAACCGCAGGTCCGGGCGTTGAAAGCCGGAGTTGACATTGTGGTGGCCACACCGGGA
>JALQWE010000811.1 GCA_023258825.1 Planctomycetaceae bacterium
GATGAGACGCTGATTGATGTCTTCCTGAGGCACGATTGAGTGACCAGCCCTCCGTACTCTCGCGGTCCGTTCACAGAGGCCCCGCGTCAGTTTCAGCAGCAGCGGATTGACCAGACCGTCGTACAGAACAAGATCCGCCTCTGCCAGCAGCCGGGCACCGCGGACGGTAATGAGTCCCGGATCGCCGGGCCCCGCACCCACCAGCCAAACCCTGCCAGACCCGGACTTGTCCACCACGTCTTCTGTCACAGCAGGTTCCGAAGATAAAAGTGATGTTTACCCAGCTTGCCACCATAGTTGCCGGACGTAATCCTCAGGACTCCCTCACAGGAGGCAGCCGCATGCAGCCCGCGTTTCATCGCGGACTGCACACGTTCAAAGCTGAGTCCGTCAATCACAATTTCGTAGACGGCGTTGCAGCCTGCGGGCAGCGACGTCCGCGTGACACCACGTAATGTCGGGCAGTACGCGTCGTTGGTGCTGGCTTTCAGTTTGGGATATCGCGAGCCCACTTTACTTCCCGAGCGAACGATTCCGCCGGGAAACGGCAGGGCGACGTCTGGTTCTGTGCAAATCGCCTCGACTGCACGCTCTGCGGCCGACAAGGCCTTAGCCCCCGTTGTACCGCAGATCAGCAGATTGCCCCCGGCCACGCCCGTCACGGTGCCGAATTCATCTTCGATCAGGAATTCACCATCCATCACCGGAATCCGCCAGAACCGCTGCCCGTCAAGCTTCTTCGAGGCCTGGTAGCCGTCACCAAAGTAGCGAATCGCTCCTCCGACACGCACCCGCTTTTCTCGGGGGCAGTCCGGAATCCCATTGAAGCAGGCTGTCGTTGGACAGGTCAGAATGCATTGCCCGACACGATTCTGCAGGGCTTTACCGAGCGCCTCTGTGCTGAATGCAAACACCAGCACGGAGATTCCCGGACGACCGTCCGGAGTCTCAGATTCCGTCAGCACACGTTCTATGGCGGCTTCCACATCACAGGCAATCACGCTGGTCGCGTTACCACAAAAGACCTGCGCGGCCGTGAGTGCCCATTGAGCCCGATCTGCTGTGATCAACAGCCGCGCTGCTCGAATCGGGAATGCTTCTGCAAAGGTGTCAACAATGTCCACACCGTTGAGTTTGAGCAGGTTGATTTCGTCGTCACTCATGGAGGTGATTATCCGGGAACAAGTCTTCTCGTGTCGTCTTCCAGCCGCTTTCGGATGGATGTCTGAGCTGTACCGATAGCGTCGCAGCTATCCAACACCGCCACGCGTCACTCAAGCAGCGGAATCGGACATGGATCCGTAAGATAGCTGATGTCCACCGGATAGTTGCGCCAGCGGATCGAATAATATTTCTCAAACCATTTCTGAATGTCCGGCTCGACCTCGATGTCATAATCCGGTGGCACGTACAGCGTCTTGCCGATCATCGGGTCGCGAATCTCGCCTTGCTCCACCATGATTTTTCCGGACTTGATCACCATCCGGGGGAGTTCGAACATTCGCTCCTGATTCGCGTCGGGCGTGTAGATGGTAATGTCCGCATCAGCACCGGGGCCCAGGTGGCCTTTGTTGCGAAGCCCCAGAATACGCGCCGGGCCCGCTCGAGTGATGATCGCGATTTCGTTCAGCGTGTATTCGCGATCCATGTCGGCCAGGGAACAACGCTGCAGGATCTCCGGAGGGCAGGTCTTCAGGACATCCTGCCGATAGGTCCTGTCCATCAGCAGTCGGATAATCTGTGGATAGGCAAGGAATGAGCCGCCATTGGGATGGTCGGTACTCATGATCACCCGCCAGGGATCGTTCACCGTCAGGTACCATTCCAGGCCGATGGCCCATTGCAGAGCATGGACCAGCGACTTGTTGCGGTACTTGATCGGGGTGATGCCGCAACCTGATTCCATTTCTGTGTCAGAGCTGAACCACTTTCCACCATAGATATTGGAGAGGAAGTATCCCAGTGGTCCGTCACCCGTCATACTGGTCGTTTCGCCAAACAGGACCTGTCCCACGTCGACCGTGATGTTGGGGTGTGAGTTCACATATTCGGCTAGTGGC
>JALQWE010000812.1 GCA_023258825.1 Planctomycetaceae bacterium
GGATTAGCACGGATGGAATGGGGATGTTCATGAACCAGGAAAGATACGAAATACACGAAACGAAATCGCGTGTTTTTTGTGGGGAGGGCGAAGTTCCACCTGAGCCGCATGCGAGTCGGCGGGCCGATGCCAGGAGAGCGAAAAAGGTGTGAAACCAGGAGATTGTCAAGTTTCGCCCCGCCGAAACGTGCATCCAGCGTTCTCGCGCAGACGGGTCGCAGGAGATGTCAGCACTCCGAGCTGCCCATGTGTGTGGATTTGCACTCCGATGTTCTCGTCTCGGTGGGCTCACGCCGCACCGCTTGCCTTTGACAGATGCCTCGCTGCTCTCAGGCAAACACGCTCCTGATCTCCCGTGTGAATGCCGCTTCGCCAACCGAGGCCAAAACGCCACCAGAGCCCTTCCAGTTCTGCCGACTGCCAGCAACCTGCCCGCGCCGCACCACCCTGCCAAAACATGGTTCATCTGTTTTTTTGGCAGATGCAATTCCGGCAGGCACCCAATTTGCACCCACGCGATGGTGGCTGCCGTAATTGCAGTTCCCGACGGCACGGGCTGTTCCCCATGCTGTTCGGTGTGTCTGTCTGCTAAGATCCCGGGACATCGCCGGCTCGAACCTGGCAGATCCAACCCTGATTGTTCAATTCTCCTTGTGATTTGCGGCGATGCTGGTCGTTCAATGCCGATCAGAGGTCCACTCGGTCTATTTTTCGGCATCACCCGGCCTGCAAAGCAGACGTCTCCCCACTGCCATCTCAGACAATTCCTTTCCTGTCCGGCCAAACTCATGTCAAAACGCGATTACTACGAGGTTCTTGGAGTTTCCCGCACCGCGGCAGCGGACGAAATCCGCAAGGCGTACAAGAAACTTGCCCGTCAGTATCACCCGGACGTCAAGCCCTCGGATCCCAACGCGGCAAAGACCTTTGCGGAAATCACCGAGGCCTGGGAAGTGCTCGGGGATGAAGAGAAGCGAAAAAAGTACGACCAGTTCGGGCACGGGTTTCAGGGCGCCGGCGGACCGTTTCCCGGTGGTCATCCATTTCAGGGATTCCAGGGCGCTGGCGGTCAGATTGATCTCGAAGACATCCTCGGAGGGATGTTTGGTGGTGGTTTCGGCGGTGGCGGCGGTGGTCGGCAACGTGGTGGCCGTCCGAAAAAAGGCGAAGACACTCGTGCAGAGATCACCGTCCCGTTTGCTGTGGCAGCTGAGGGCGGTGAGCACGGGCTGACACTGCAGCAGGGAAATCGTACCGAACGCCTAACAGTCCGAATCCCGGCCGGAATCGATCATGGTCAGACCATTCGCCTCGCAGGCCAGGGCAGCCCCGGCGGCGGTGGCGCTCCCGCCGGCGATCTTCTGGTCACGGTCCAGATCGCACCTCATCCTTGGTTTCGACGCGATGGTTCGCACCTGCTGGTGGATGTCCCGGTCACACCCAGCGAAGCCGCCCTGGGCGCTCGAGTGGATGTGCCCACGTTGTCGGAAGGCCCAGTCGTGCTGAACATTCCCGCCGGAACCTCCAGCGGGGCTCGCCTGCGTCTGCGTGGAAAAGGTCTGCGTCATCCCAAAACCGGTGAACGCGGCGATCAGTTCGTGGTCCTGAAAATCAGTGTCCCGACCACTTTGTCCGAAGACGCCCGATTGCTCTATCAACGCCTGGCCGAAGTCTGTCCAGATAACCCACGCGCCAGTCTGTGGAAATCCTGAGACGCATGGATCGTCCCGCCGCCACGCTGACCTGTCTGACCAGAGTTGTCTGATCTGCCCTCTGCATCCCTGCCCTCTGCATCCCTGCCCTCTGCCGGATGGAGGCGTGCGTGCGTGAGCAGTCCGCGCCGACTGGTTTGGCGGTCAACGGTGCGTACAGCACGATCAGGTGGGGTCTGAGTGCAACAGACCGCAGGCCTGCAGGAACACCTTGCGGAAATCCGGGTCCGGCATCAAACAGGGGTGCTTATATTGTTCCAGACTGCCACCCGATTTCTGCAGTCGTGTCTGCAGCAACGCAGTCCACGCCGATTCCGGTAATCGCCGCGTCTGAACGGGCCG
>JALQWE010000813.1 GCA_023258825.1 Planctomycetaceae bacterium
AAATCGATTTCGATTTGAGCAGACGGTGGAACGCGATCGCATTGCGGCTTTTCGCGCGCGGGTGTCGGGGTTAAAGCAGGACACACTGATCGACAACAATACGGATGTGGGGCTGGTGTATGCGGCGGGTAAACCGCGGGTGTTGCTGGTGGAAAGTGCACCGGAATTGATTCAGGACCTCGCGTTTGCCCTTGAGGACGAGGGGATTCAGGTGGACGTGAGACCTGTTGAGGGAATCCCGGAGACTCTGGAGGGTCTGCAGAACTATGAGTTGCTGATTTTATCCAACGTCCCGGCGACGAAGTTGACGACTGGCCAGATGTCTGTGATTCAGGGCTGGGTGCAGGATTCCGGTGGTGGATTTCTGATGCTTGGCGGAGAGCAGTCGTTTGGACCGGGCGGTTATTATCGGAGTGCGATTGAAGAAATACTGCCGTTGCGGAGTGACTTTGAAAAGGAGCAGGAGAAGCCCGGGCTGGGGATGGTCCTGGTGATTGACCGATCGGGATCGATGGAGGGCGACAAGCTGGAGATGGCGCGCACGGCGGCGCGATCGGCAGTGGAGTTGCTGAGCAGCCGGGATCAGGTGGCGGTGCTGGCTTTTGATGATCAGGCGTGGGTGATCAGTGAGATGCAGTCGGCGGGGAATCGAGGTCGGATCAGCGAGCAGATAGGTCGGATTCAGCCGGGTGGCGGAACGAGCATGTATCCGGCGATGGAAATGGCCAATGAGATGCTGGGGAACACGTCGGCGCGGTTAAAGCACGTGATTATGCTGACGGACGGAATTTCAAACAGTGGCAGTTTTGAGCAGTTGGCGCGGCAGATGGCGGCGGCGAAGATCACGGTGTCTGTGGTGGCACTGGGGGCGGAGGACGCCACGGACACGACATTGCTGAAGTCAATTGCGAAGCTGGGCAAGGGGCGTTTTTATCTGGCCGAGGATCCCGCGCAGGTGCCGCAGATTTTTGCTCGGGAGACGATGACGGCTGGAAAATCGGCGATGGAAGAAGAGCCGTTTGTACCGCAGGTCATGCGTGCGACGCGGGTGCTGGCGGACATTGATCTTGAGAATGCTCCTTTGCTGCTGGGCTATGTGGTCACGCGTCCGAAGCCCGGAAGTGAGGTGATACTGGCGACGGAAAAGGGAGACCCGCTGCTGGCGTGGTGGCGTTATGGTTTGGGGATGACCGGGGCGTTTACCTCAGACGCCAAAAGTCGCTGGGCTGCGGAGTGGCTGACGTGGCCGGGGTATGGCAAATTCTGGACGCAGGTTGTGCGGCAGTTGATGAGAAAATCGGCTGCAGGGGGATTGCAGGTGACGATCGAGCGACGGGGACCGCGTTCACGGCTGATTGTGGATGCAACGACGGCAGCGGGTGAGTTTCTGAACGAGGCAGAGGCGGAAGTGCAGTTGGTCAATCCTCGTGGACAGAAGTTGCGATTACCATTGGTGCAGCAGCGACCGGGGAATTATGTGGCGGATCTGGAGACGGCGGAATCCGGTTCGTGGAATCTGGACATTTCGATGCGGCGTGATGGCCAGATTGTGGCGCAGCAATCGCGAGCGATGCATGTGGGGGATCAGGAAGAATTGCGGCTGAAGCCGGTGAATACAGAGTTACTGCGCGAGTTGGCGAAGTCGACCGGGGGGCGTTTTGATGCACCTGCGACCGAGGTTTTTGAGCGTTCGGGAGATCGGGTCGCGCGGCCGCTTCCATTGCGAACGGCTTTACTGGCTCTGGCGGCACTGATGCTGATTCCGGATGTGGCTTTGCGGCGTCTGGAATTCTCATGGAGACGACCAGGTCGATGGCGTTTCACTGGAACGCGAGGGGCGCGAGGCGCCAGGACAATTGGGGAGCGAGCCTGATGAGTCTTCGAACACAGGGTGTGGTGACCGTGGGGCGGACGTTATCTTCGTTGGGGGAGCATGCTCTCACCAGGATTCTGAAGGATTTTCGTCGCCGGCAGCGTCTGCAGTGGGTGTGGCGGGGAGCGTCGCAGGGCCTGCAGGCGGGAGCAGTTGCTGGCTGTGTGACAGCAGCAGG
>JALQWE010000814.1:0-277 GCA_023258825.1 Planctomycetaceae bacterium
GGATAGGCCCCACGCGTGTTTTGAGTGATCGATGTGTCGTTAAAGTCCACGTGATGGTGCGCTTTGTCGTAGACGACATTCTCCAGCACAGCCCCGAAACGCAGCGCTTCAAAAATCTCCGGTTCAGATTCCCGCGTCAGGTACACAGCCTTCGCGTAACAACCGCCTTCGATGTTGAAAATACCCATGTCCGACCAGCCATGCTCATCATCCCCGATCAGGTATCGCCGAGGATCTGCGGACAATGTCGTTTTGCCGGTCCCGGACAACCCGAAAA
>JALQWE010000814.1:287-2044 GCA_023258825.1 Planctomycetaceae bacterium
CAACAGATAATTCATGTAGGTGAACACAGCCTTCTTCATCTCGCCCGCGTATTCTGTTCCGAGCAGCACCACCTCTCGGCGCTCAATGCTCAGGTCCACGCTGGTTCGCGATGTCATACCGGTCGTGTAACGATTGGCCGGGAAGGCTCCGGCATTGTAAATCACAAAATCCGGTTCCCCGAACTGCTCCAGTTCCTGATCCGTCGGGCGAATCAGCATGTTGTGCATAAACAAAGCATGGTACGGCCTGGCGCAGATTACTCGGACTTTCAATCGCTGAGTCGAATCCCAACCCGCAAAGGCGTCTACACAGTACACACGCGTCTGCGTATTGAGATAGTCGATTGCCCGCTCACGATTGATCGAAAATGAGGACTCATCCAACGGGAAGTTCACCGGCCCCCACCAGACTTTGGATTCTGAGTCCGGATGACGCACCACCCGCTTGTCCTTCGGCGATCGCCCCGTTTTCTCGCCCGAGTACGCGATCAGGCAACCCGTGTCAGAAATGCTGGTGCCGCTCTCATGGCGAATCGCCTCCTCATACAGACCTCCCGGCGAAAGATTCCGCAGTACGTTTTTGACCGTGATCCCGTGCTGACGCAGCGTAAACGGATTCTCCATCGCACACATCCTGAGCAAAAACGGATAGGGAATTCAAACGCACCACAACATCAGGAACACGGCCGCACCGGAACCACCAGGGGCCGTTCGCCTGCAGGAGTTCATTCAGGTCACGAATCGTCGCTGCCGGCGGCACATTCGGTCTGACGAAAGCCCCCACTGGCAATTCTATCCGCAACTCAGATGCCGGATTCGCAGAAACCGGGCCGTTTTCAACACCGGGAACACGATCATCCCGGCGTCCGTATTTCTGCCACGTCCATTCGCAGTACAACGCACACCCTGCGATGCGGCAGAACTGCCGAATTCACTGGATTTCTGCCTGAAATGACCAGCACTCGAGTTCAGTCAAGGTATACAAACTCGTTCGTGTTCAGCAGCGATCGACACAGCTCTGTAGTGGCGTGACTCGGGGCGTCCACCGTTTCGTCGCCCGCCTGCCGACTGGCTTGCTCAAGGAGTGCGCAACACAGGCGAAGCTCTTCTGCATCCGGAACTCGCTGAAACAACAGTCGAAAGGCCTCCGTGATCAGTTGATCATCCACCCTGGCGGCCCTTTGCGGGTTTCCGTCGCTCTGTGCGCCAATCTGGGAATCCGTTGCAGTTCCCCGCTCCTCAGCGTTGGCTGAAAGTCGCGCAGCAAGGGCCCTTGAGTACCGCACTGTCTCCGGACTGTTCAGCAGCATGATGGACTGTGGTGCCACGACCGTTTCATCACGACGTGCACAGGATGTAGTTGAATCAGGCAGGTCAAACACCTGCAGAAACGGAATCGGTAGACAGCGTTTCCGGATCAGAAACACACTTCGCACGTCCGTAGCTTCGACTGCGTCGGCATACCAACCCTGCCGACGTCCTTCGTCTTTGCCTTCCTCCGCTTCCAGTATCGCGGGTTGCGCCTGACGGAGCTCCGCTGCAACCGGTGGCCACCTCGGTGGTCCATCAGCATCCGATCGCAGTAATCCTGAAACCTGCAACAGGCAGTCGCGCAGTGATTCCGCGTCCAGCCTTCGCACATTCTGTCGCCAGAACAGATGATTTTCCGGATCCACATGGCCGACACCCGCTCCGTCCGCACTCGAACTCTGCCGGTAAGCCCGCGAGGTCACAATCAGCCGGTGTATTGCTTTCAC
>JALQWE010000815.1 GCA_023258825.1 Planctomycetaceae bacterium
ACTGCCGGAAACGGAATTCTCTGAGGGTGTCGACATGGAAAACGCGGGCGATGTCTGCGACCCGGTGCTCCGCAAAGGCTGCTGAGACTCCTGAGGAAGACTGACCGGCTGCAGCTCCGCAGGGGGCGGTAGCCTGAATGAATCTGCGCCCAACGATTCACGCAGGCGCTGACGGTCCCGCATGTGCAGAATCCCGCCCGCCAGAAAAGAGACCCCACAGCAGAGATTGTAAATCAGCATCAGCGGAAAACAGCAGATCGCAAACGAAACTCCGCGGACACGGCCGAAAAATCGCAGCACACGCTGGTTCAACAGTACGACCACACCAAGGAAAGCCCCCAGCGTTGCTGCCGCCAGGGGATACTGCATACCAAGGACAGCCGCAGTCACGGTGAAGATGGCGGCCGACAGAGGCAACACCGATTTCCATTTGTGCCGAGTCGTGCAGACGTCCGTCGCAAACAGCGTCAGAAACAGAATCGGGATCAGCAGCGACAGGGATGGGAAAAATGGAAGCAACACCAGCCATGCTAGCCCTGCAAGGCCGGTGAACGCAACACTGAGTCGCTGAGAAAGACGCAGGTTCAGATCGCGGGGCAGTGGACCGCTGGCCATCAACAGACGCGTCCACGGAATGCCACGACGAAAAACATCGGTGAACACCGTGGAGTACAGTGTCCACGGTTTCGAGTGCGAGGCTCGAATTTCCCGCGCGAGCAGAATTCGGTAGCCGCCGTCCGCCAGACGCATCCCGTATTCGATGTCTTCCACACTGGGGAATGGAAAATCCGTGCTGAATCCTCCGGTTTCCAGAAAAACGGACCGCAGGACCGCTCCACAACCCGCCCAGAATGTCCCCGCTTCCGAGTTGGAGGTCTGGTGCACGAAGTGATGCAGCAGATTGCGATACTGAGATACGAGGCCCGGGGCGCTGGGACTGGTATCATACGAACCAAACACCGCCTGCCATGGCCCCTGCCGCAGATACTCGGCACCCTGACGGAGCGCGTCCGGGTGCACCACAACGTCCGCGTCCACGAAATACAGGATCTCACTGGTCGCTGCCACGGCACCCGCATTTCTGGCTGCTGCCGGGCCACTGCGATGCGGCATCTGCAGAATCTGCGAGACTCCGCTGGCGGCAGCAATCGAGACCGTGTGATCTGTGCTGCCGTCATCCACCAGCACAATTTCCGGAATGACACCGCGTGATTCCTGAATTGCACGCAGACAGATCGCAATGTCCCGCTGGGCGTTGTACGCGGGGATAATGACCGAAACGCGATACGCTGGTCCATTTGCATCCGTAGCCGCAGTCGCATCTGCAGTCACAGACGTTGGCTGTGGCGCTGTCTGCTGCGCTGAGTGCCTTTGCCAGTTCTCGCCCCTGAGCCCCATGAATGATCCCCGTTGGTCTGCATCCACAACCATTGAATGCTGCTGAGCCAGTGTCTGCGGTCGTTTACCATGTCGCAGGACCGTGTGACCTTCGTGTTGCCTCGTTCAGGCCATAGTCTTTGACTGTCCGGTCCGGTCCTCTTCCAGATAGTTCTGGTCAGAATTCACCGACCAGACATCATGCTGCTCGCCGTGCAGCAGTTTGCGGACCGCGAGCATTCCCGTCAGCATCGCGTGATCCTGATTGTTGTAGCGATGCAACCCGTTGCGGCCGACCATCTGAAGATTGCCGAATTGTTCCACATAGGCTCGCAGAACAGCCAGGTGTTCCCGGTAATCTGAATCGTAGACCGGATACGACTTTTCCACCCGGAAGACACAGCCGTCAATGACGTCGTCCGCCTGAGCAAGTCCAAGGGTCTGCAGCTCCTGCCCTGCCCTGCGGACCAGATCGGCGTCACTGGCACACCAGATCGCATCACCTTTGTTACAGAAGTACTCCAGTCCCAGACTGGTGCAATTCGCATCCGGAACCATGTCTGGACTCCAGTTGCCATAGTTCTGGATACGACCCACAAACACCGCTGGCTCGTGAATATAAATCCAGTTGTCTTCGAAAATGTCTTTCCTGCGCAGAATCAGAC
>JALQWE010000816.1 GCA_023258825.1 Planctomycetaceae bacterium
ATGCGACTGGCCGCGGAAATCCCCACAAATGACACCGACCTGCTTGCTCTGCAGCAGGAACTGTGCGCGGACGCCGACGGTGAGGTCCGGTTTCAGGCCATTCTCTCATTGTCCGGTGGGAAAACGTTGTCGCCCGCAGGAATTCAGGCGATCGCCAACACGACAGACCTGTGGATTCTGCGTGCTGCTCTGATGGCTGCACCGGAACAATCGGCCGATATTCTGGAAGCCCTCGTCACGCAAATTGTCGAACACCCAAACCCCGAACTTGTCGCGTTCCGGACCACCGGGCTGAGACAACTGGCCTTGACCGTCGCCGCGCGGGGAGAACTGAATCCCCTGATATCCCTGATGAAGCAGCTGTCTCGCCCCTTGGAACAGGGACGCTGGTGGCAGGCTGCCATCGTCGCCGGACTGGCGGATGGCCTGCCTCAATGCGCAAACACAAGCTTCCCCCGGTCATTAACAGCACTCCAGGCGAATCCCCCCGAAGAATTGCGGGGCCTGCTGGACGGGGTGACGGCGGTCTGCAATGAAGCACGCCAAATCGCACTCAACCGGACCGCCAGCGAACCGGATCGCCTCGCTGCCATCAGCATGCTTGGCTCGCTCCCCGCAGATCAGCTGCAGCTCAGCCTTGAAGCACTGCTGGTCTCCGGAGAACTGTCGGCATGTCAGAAAGCCGCGATTGAAGTGGCTCGCAAAAGCGGATATGGCCCCGCCGCAGCATTGATACTGTCTCGCTGGGACCAGCTCGCGCCGTCCGCTCGATCCAGCGCACTCGATCTGCTGCTGACCAACCGACAAAGTATCGGACTGCTGCTGGAGAATATGCAGACGGGGACTATCTCACCGGCAGTCGTCTCCATCGATCAACGCCTGCTCCTGTTGCAGAATCCCGACGAAACGATCCGAAAAACTGCGGAAAAACTGTTTGGTGGCACAGTCTCGGCGGATCGAAAAGCCGTCGCCGAACAATACACAGTCGCGCTGACACTGGACGGCAACTCGCAACGGGGTGCAGAGCTGTTCGCCAGGACCTGCAGCAAATGCCACCGGGTTGGTGCCGTCGGGAATAACGTGGGCCCCGATATCAGCGACACACGGGCGCGCGCCCGGGATGCATTGCTCTACGATATTCTGGATCCCAATCGTCGCGTCGACCCCCAGTATTCCGAATACGTCATTGTCACTCAGGACGGCCGACTGCTGAACGGGTTGCTGTTGGCGGAAACGTCTGAATCCGTGACGCTTCGGCAGCCAGAGGGACGAGAGATGACAGTCCCACGAGCGGAAATCGACGAGATGCGGGCCACCAGCAAATCTCTGATGCCGGAAGGCATCGAAAAAGACGTGACCGTCGAACAAATGGCGGATATTCTGGCATTTCTGAAATCTTAGCCATGCGGCCTCGTTAATAGCCACATGGGCCGATTGCAGGGATTTCGCCGGATATTCCGCACGGAGATTCTGCGGCGTTCTGCATGCAAGGGATCTCCGTCTCCACCCGTGAAAATGACCGCATCGATTTCCGATCGTTCTGCAGTCCCGTTGAAGTCTCTGACGAAAGACTCTGCCGTCGCCTCGTTGCAGTTCAATCCGGACATTCTATAATTCGGCAAACGGGTGAATTCGCGGTCCTGCCTGCGGTTTGCCCCGAACACTCCTTCTTCAAACACTTTCTCAGCGAGAGGAGCGTAACGCTTGAACGCTCTGCTTCGAATTCTCAGCCTGCCGGCTGTGTTTCTGTCCCGGGTTCCCGGACTACGTCCTGTAGTTCGGGCATGCTCCACATCGGTCGGACAGAAGTTTCTGATGGCCATCACCGGGCTGTCGCTGGTTGGGTTCCTCGTGGTGCACCTCGCAGGAAACCTGCAGTTGTTCGCCGGCGAAGAGGTGTTCAACGCCTATGCACACAAGCTGCATAGTCTCGGACCACTGTTGAAAATCGCCGAAGTTGGCTTATTTGCCACATTTGCGGCACACATCGGCCTCGCGATTTCCACGGCATCGATGAACAAACTGGCACGCAAGTCTGC
>JALQWE010000817.1 GCA_023258825.1 Planctomycetaceae bacterium
ACGCAGCGTGATCGAAGAACAAGTGGCTTCGCTTCCGGCGGAAGCACGTGACTCCATCAGCCTGACAACCTCCGGAATCATGCCGCTGGTGCATCAGATTCAGGGACAGCTGCTGTCCGACCTGTTCAACAGTTTGATGAGCGCTCTGCTGGTGATCACGCTGACCATGACACTGGCTCAGGCGGGCTTTCTGAACGGCTTGCTGGCCATGTGTTCCAACATCTTTCCCATTGTCATTGCCTTTGGTCTGATGGGCTTGCTGCAGCAGCCCATGGATATCGGGTCTGTGATGACCGCCAGCATCGCCCTCGGAATTGCCGTGGACGATACGCTGCACTTCCTCACGTTCTTCCGCAGAGAATTAGCCCGACCGGGTGCAGATCGATTTTCAGCCGTGCTCGCCACGTATCTGGATTGCGGCCCCGCCATGATTCAGACGTCAATCTCCTGTGGCATCGGACTGCTGGTTTTCGCCTTCAGCGACTTCGTGCCGACCAGCCGTTTTGCAGTGCTCATGGCATTCCTGCTGATGCTGGCACTCCTGGGGGACTTGCTGATGCTGCCGGCACTGTTATTGTCACCGGCGGGACGTTTGTTTGAGACGCCACAGGAAACACGCCCGGAGGCTGTGGAAGCCTGACCACTGAGCAGTCGCAATGACGATGAGTCTGCGTGACGGCCGATCAGGGTCACTGATATTTTCAAAAACCCGAGTGTTTGCCGATTGCCAGCCTGCCACTCTTCGTGGAAAATGCAGACAGCCCGCGGGTCAGCGTCCGACAGAGACCTGACCGGCCGCGGGCCGTTGGCAGGATTTCGCAGGACGACTTCAGCGAGTGATTCATGGGCGGTCTGGGGGCCAGATTCACGCGGGCAAAAGCCAGATTTTTCGGCACCGCGGCCAGGGAAATCCCTGTACCATTTCAGGTCCCCTGTCTGTGCGGCCATCGCGTTGCCGGCATTCGTCGCGTTCAGCATCAGGTGGCCACCTGTTCCAACTGCGGACAGTCGATTTTCATTCTGCCGGTCAACGTGTACCCGGCCACCCGCCGCGTGCACAGCGAAGTTCCGGATCCGGCCCTTGCAGCTCGCACCCGGGCAGCACTGCGTGATCTGTCGGGGACAGCGGCCGAACCATCCATCGCAGCGGCGTCACCGACGGCCGACGCCTCCTCTTCAACCGCATCCCCATCAACGGAAGCCGCTCCTCCTTCAAAGGACCGCCAGTCGGCAGGACGCAGAAAATCCGCGAAGGGGGCCAACACCCCGGACCGTCCTGATCCTCAATCCGGACCGGGCGGTTCACCAGCGGTGAATGAGCCTGTCGTGGAATCTCGGCCTCGAGTCGCGCCGATTCCCCGGGTTCCACTGGCTGTTCGACTCAAGCGAACCTTTTCACCGTTTCGCCTGCTGGTGGTCGCCAGTCTCGTGCTGCTGTGCCTGACCACATGGTGGCTGATACAGCGTCAGCGTCAGGAAGTCGCCCGAAAAACATGGCGAAAGGAAATGGACAATGTGCAGCAGGCACTGACAGATCGCGACGAAGAAGTTCTTGCAGCCAGCCTCGAAAAGGCCGTGAATGCCGCCCACACGCTGAATCGAACGGACACCGAAGTTCGTCTCGCAGAATCCCTGCTGGCTCAGTGCCGTGCCCTGAACCTGCTCACGGCCGCGGACCCGCTGCTGGCACTGGCGGCATTCGGTCAGAAAAACGCAGACCGGGCGACAGACCTCGCACAGTTGAACGCTGAGCTCAGAGGGCTCTGCCTTGTCTTTGAATCCACGCTGACTCCGGAAACCGACAGTCCCTCACACTGGCTGCTGAATCTGCCGTGGATCGTTCAATCCCGCCAGGTGAAGGTGCTGGCAAAGAATCCACTCTTTGACGTCCTGCATCGGCATGATGCAAAGGAACCTGTGCTGTTCATGGCTGTGATTGATTCCTGTCGACCATCCACCGACGGCAGTGGACTGACGATTGAGCTGCAGAGCGACTCCATCACCCTGCTGACCTCGGAATTCCTCGCGGAACTCGCCGG
>JALQWE010000818.1 GCA_023258825.1 Planctomycetaceae bacterium
GCACCACTTCGGCGTCGTTAATGACCAGCAGCTCCTGGCTTTTGTAGGCCTGCAGCTCCTCCTCCGAAACCGTCCCGTCGCCGTTTTCGTCCTTCGTGGGATTGAACCCGATCTTCAGTCCCTCAGCTTCAACCTCCAGCACGTCCGGAACCGTCACCACCAGCAGGTCTGCAGCAATCTCAAACTTGCCCAATCCTCCGCTGATGATATTGGACTGACTACCCACTCGCAGGTTGATGTCAAAGGTTCCAACCAGCCCCTCAATCAAGGTCGTAAACGGTTCTTCGCCGCCCGCATCGGCTCCACCACCTGCGCCAGCGTCACCGCCGCCTGAACCAGCGTCGGCACCACCGCCGGCATCCGCCGCATCGCCACCGCCAAATTCAAATTCGGCGGCTCCAGCCTCCAGAGAAACAGTGATCGTCAGGTCCGCGCCCGCAGGATTGCCGAACTGATCCAGCACCGGGCGATATCGAAAGTACTCAAACCCCAGCGCTGGATCTTCCAGCGTCAATGGTCCCAGCTTGAATCCGACCGGGGCCGTGGCTTCGCCGACCTGCACATCAAAGTCCAGCGTGTGCTCTTCGCTGAGTTTTGCTTCTGCCCCTTCTGCGGGTTCGTCACTCCAGGCCCCAGCGGCAAATTCCAGCTGGACCTTGCCCTGGATGAACATTGGATTGTCGGAACCGGGATCCAGTTTTTCGAGGTGATAGCGGAAGGTGTCATCGGTGAGCTGTTCCACGCGGGCAACCTTGACATTCAGCTTTGCACTGCCGCCCAGCGTGAACTCCGGCTCATCATCCAGAATAGACGCAGCACTCAGTTCCCTGTCTGAGGGACTGTTGAAGGTGATGTCGATGTAGCGGCTGCGATTGAGCAGTCCAACGTCGATGCCGGCAATGATGGTTGTCAGTTCCGCAGGTTCCGGCGGCGCATCGGGATCCGGCAGGGCGAACAACGGCATCGCGCCGCCAAGAGCAGCAATATTGATTCCGAAGACAGCAAAGGCTTCCAGCCCGATGTCCATCATTTCAAAGCCGCTGGTTCCCACGCCAAAGCGTGCCGCGCCTTCGAGTGTAAACACATCGCGGCCGGCGACGGTCAACACCATCGTCATGGCTTCGTTGTCCAGGAAGAGCAGGTCTTCATCAATTCTGGTGACCACAACATCGCCGCTGAGCGAAAACACTCCCGGCACGGAGAACACCGGGTCGCCCGTGAAATCCAGAACTTCATCAGCCGTTTCAAAGGCCAGATTCTCAAGGCCCCGAGGTGTGGGAATATCGACATCCAGCGCAATCCCCAGCTTGTTCGCCGCAATTTCGAAACCCCCGGTCACCTGAATGCCCGGTAGGCCCGCAAGTCCGGCATCCCCGGAAGCCGTAAGTGCATACACATCCCCCGACAACGCCAACAGAACCGTGGCGTCCAGTACCTGCACGCCACGAACCGCTGCCGTACCCGCTCCTGACCCCATGAAGACGGTGCCGATCCCCGCCGCCACCAGCATGTCGTCCTGCAGTGTGAACCAGAACGAACCATCGATCTCGACGAATTCGGTCAGCCCGAGGACGCCCCGAGCGATCAGCTCGGTCACGTGATCCACCGTGCGAAACTCCAGGGGAAAATCTTCGCCTGCCACCTGAATGGTTTCGAAGACGGAATCCCCCAGGCGGTTGACGTGGACTTCCGCGCTGCCTTCCAGTGCCGCCTCCATCGTTTCGCTGCCGATCAAAGCCAGCTCCGTGGTCGCAACCAGCGCATAGCCAGCCATGCCTGTCGATGTCCGCTCCAGAATGGCTCCGAGCAAACCAGCCGAAAGTTGCAGACCAGATTCTGCGGTCGGTCCGGTAAAGGCGTCAATCGCGGTACCGGTCAGCAGCAGCCGAACATCGCTTGCTGTGACCTCTCGCTCAAGTGAGAAGTCACCGGACAGGCTGAGGAAATTCTCAATCGAGACCGTGAACGTCTGGTCGACGGCCGGGCCAAACGTCAGCGCATCGGCAGGGACCGTCAGTAACAAGGTGGTCCCC
>JALQWE010000819.1 GCA_023258825.1 Planctomycetaceae bacterium
ACCGCAGGACGGTCTGTTGTATGTGGCCAATGCCAGTCATAGTCGACCTGCGGCGGAAATGCCGTATGTCCGGATTGATCTGCAGGAGTTGCTGAAGCAGGCGGAAATCAAAGCTGTCCCGGCTCAGGCTGCGGCCCGCTGATCTCTGTTTCGCCCTGGGATTCGTGAATGCCGGGTGTCCGCTGACTGGTTCGTGGCGGCCACCCGGTTTGTGTTTTGAACGACAATGGTCTGAGGTTGAGCGGTGTCTCGGGGCATCCGGCTTCCTGGCCGATTGGGAACCTTCCAGCCAATTCTTCAGACGGGCTCCCATGCTGCAGCTTGGTTCTATTCCGATTTCAATGCCTGTGGTTCAGGCGGCGCTCAGTGGATACAGTGACTGGCCGATGCGTGCGCTGGCGCGAGAGATGGGAGCACCGTATACGATTGCGGAAGTGGTGATTGACACGTTTGTGACGAGTCTGAAAGAACGCTCGCGAACGAAGCATCATCTGCTGGTGACTGAGGCGGATCATCCGGTGGGAGCCCAGCTGATGGGGGCGGATCCGGAGACATTTCCGGCGGCGGCCGTGCGGCTGGTTCAGGCGGGTTTTGATGTGATTGACATCAACTTCGGCTGTCCCGCCAAGAAGGCCTCGGGGCGCTGTCGTGGTGGCTATCATCTGGGACAGCCGGAAACGGCGATCAGGATTCTGCAACTGGTTCGTGACGCGGTGCCGCCGCAGATTCCCGTGACGTTGAAGATGCGGCGTGGAATCGATGATTCAGAGCGTAGTCGGGAGCAGGTCTTTCAGATTCTGCAGGCTGCGTTTGAGTATGGCATTGCCGGAGTGACGCTGCATGGGCGTACGGTGGAGCAGAAATATGTGGGCCCGAGTCGCTGGGAGTTTCTGAAGCAGGTGCGTCGTGAGTTTCCGGGTAAGACATTGCTGGGAAGCGGGGACCTGTTTACGGCCGTCGATTGTGTGCGGATGTTGCGAGAGACCGGGGTGAATGGCGTCACGGCGGCGCGAGGGGCCATCGGCAACCCGTGGATTTTTCAACAGGCGGCGGCCTTGCTGCGGGGCGAACCTTTGCCGGAGGCTCCTGATGTGCATCAACAGCGCGACGTGCTGCGGCGGCACATGGAGTTGGCGGAGTTTGCTCTGCCGGCGGAGCAGTGTCTGCGTCAGGTGCGGAAATTCTGCATTTTCTATTCTGCCTGGCATCCTGAGTTTCTGCAGGTGCGTCAGGCCTTCGCCACGGCGGGTACGGTGGAGGCGTGGAACGGGGTGCTGTCCCGGTGGTATGGTGAAAATCGCCCGGGCTGTTTTCCAAAAAATCCGGGGAATCTGAGTCTGGAAAGTTCGGGGAAAGAGGAAGTGGTGCGGCCGCAGGAGGCGTTGCTGATCCCCCAGGATTCGCAGAGTGCCTGAATCGCCGTGCGAGCGAAATCAATTTCACGGGGCATCTGTTGGGAATGTGGTGGTTTTTTCGATGATTCGGATAAGAAGGGCAGGAAAAACGTGAATTCGCGGCTCATTTTCCGGAATTTGCTTGATTTGGCCCTCAGGACTTTCCCGGAAAACGGCCTGAAAACCTTTCAGAAAACTCAAAAACAGCCTACAAAACACCGAACACGGGACGGCGCGTTTCGCCCTGTTCCGCCAAGCCTGTAGACTCACCACCCCCGATAGTTGGGCGACTCCCCCATGGACCTTTCCCGGGAACTTCAAAGCAGCAGTGAACTGACCGCCCGCCGGTCACCGCCGGCCACTGCTCGGTCCGGCCCGGTTTTGCTGCCTGGGGCCGTGATTCCCGGAGTTCCGGAATTTGTTCCGGCGATGGGTTTGTCTGGAGCCAATCTGCAGACGGTATTCGCCAGTTTGTTCCCGGGCCGTACGGCACTTCCTGGAACGGTGCAGCGTCATCTGCGACTGGACGACGGTGACTTGATTGTACTGCACGACAACTGCCCGGCGACGTGGGAGCGGGGGGACCATGTGGTGTTGCTGCTGCATGGACTGGGAGGCTCGCATCA
>JALQWE010000820.1 GCA_023258825.1 Planctomycetaceae bacterium
AGCCATGCAGGCAGAGGCAAGATAAAGAATCCCACTCCAAAATTCTGAGTCAGAGTCTTAATCTTTCCGCCCTTACTTGCGGGTATGACTCCATTCTTGATGACGAGCAATCGGAAGATTGTACACAGTTTTCGTGCAGAATGCTCCCGTTGACCCCGCGGGATTGAAATCTCTGCAAAGCTCCGTTCCCTCCGAGTTTTTTCAGGAAAACGTCTTCGTTTTTTCGGAAAAACGCCCTGCGAAATCGGCGTTCAGGGTTGCGTTGGCGGCTCGGCAGCCAGCGGGGAAATCCGGCAGCGAATCCTCAGGCTGATTTCCGGGCCACAGACCGGGCGCCAGGGACCGCTCGCGCGCGTGGCGCTGTCTCCTCGGGCGGTTTGTCAGGGGCTCAGCAGCGTGCCGCGATTTTGTGACAGACTTGATCCTGTCGGCTTCAATAGTGCGGGCCCGATGTACGCGATTCGCATGTGACACGGAGCGACGGTGACAGTGTTCGTCGGCGACCGTTGCGGCAACAATGGCGGCGTGCCGGTGGCTGAGCCTTCCTGCTCGGGCGGAACAGAAGGCGGTGGGATCCGGCAACAGCGAATGGATCCGACGACCACTGAGTCAGGGGTTGATGCGGGCACGCACCCGTTTCAGGATTTCCGGAAGTTCCTGCAGCATTTCACGGTCTTCTGCGAGCTCCGGGAACTGCGACCTGGACAATTCCAGCGAAATCCAGAGTGGTTCATTACGAGGACTCTCCAGATCGATCACGGAACCGAGGACAATGGCGACATTGCGTTCTTCCGGAAAGCGATCAAACAGCACCTGGCTGGTCTCTTCACGGACCAGATCAATTCGCGTTTCCAGTTCGGACTTGAGCGAGTCGGGTTGGGTGGTGGCTTCTGCTGCGGGTGTGGACGGCTGCGGTTTTGCGTCTGCGACGGCGGTCGCTGTGGGTTCGGCTTCAGGCGTCAGAGTCGCGAGGACGCTGTTCCATTCCTTCCCCAGGCAGCGGTCCATGGGGACACCGGTCGCGCGAAATTCCTGAAAGCGTCGGATCTGATTGAGCAGTGGCTGGATCTTCTGAAAGTTCTCCACGCTGAAGGAATCGGAACGTACCTGTCCGGCGATGGGTTTCAATTCGCGGATCCAGCGAGACTGACGACGGACAAGTCCGCGAAGGATCCGGGCGGACTGCTCTTCTCTGAGTGTCGAGTAGCTGTTGCGGTTGCTGCTGCGAACCAATTGACGTTCCAGAAATGCTTCCTGCAGTTCACGGCCGGTTCCGATTTGTCGGAGCGTCCGGATGCCGAGGATGATGTCACCTTTTTTCAGGCTGATGCTGCTGACATCCCCCGGTCGTGACCAGGTATTGTGCGATTCCACAATCTGGATTGTGCCGAGAGGCGTGTAGTGGTTGTTGCCCGGGCGAAACGCCGCCAGCCGATCACCTTCCAGGATTCCATGGACGTCGCCGAGATCAATACGGGTGGCTTCATCGCTGTCAGAAATAACGTTCCCGGCGAACCAGACAATCCCGGCGCCGTTGATGACGTCTGCTTCCGTCTGAGCGACCGCGTTCCGCGGCAGCAGAATCACAGCCGTGACAATCGCCAGTGCAGGCAGACAGAGACAGAAGCGGCGGTGGCTGTGTTTCATGGGGGCAGCGGTCCGGTGAACGAATCAGGTGACCGGAAGTCAGGACAAGCGACGAACGGCGTACGGTCTGTCTGCCATGGGCGCAGCAGCACTGTCGGCGGTGCGTTTCCGAAGAGTGTCGACATCCTGCCACGTCGGGAACAGCAGAAACTGCCGATCCGGGATGCCGAACGGCTGGTTTCAGCCGGTTTGTCGGCAGAATCGCTGTATTCGGACCATCGAGATGGTGTTGCTGACAGGGTGGCTGGCCCCGGGTGTTGTGGCCCCGGGTGTTGTGGCTGGCCTGGGTGTTGTGGCTGGCCTGGGTGTTGTGAGCGGCGACGCGTTAGCGGCCGGTTGCGATTTGACGGGCAAGCCTGTCCTGGGTTTG
>JALQWE010000081.1 GCA_023258825.1 Planctomycetaceae bacterium
ATTTGCGGCATGCGAGGTCCATTGTCGGTGTGGGGTGGTGTGGGATTGCGAACTGATGGCGATCCGTAAATTCCGGAACACAGGCGACTTGACGACCGGCGGGCGCCGGCTGAAGGATTCGCCGATGAAATCCGTCGGGCAGGCGTCGTTGGAGTGAAACGCGTCAGGTTGCTGAATCGAGATCGTTTGACCATCCGATTGGCAGTGTGCGGAATCCGGCGGGTTTTGTGCGGCTCCTGCGCGCGGCGTGGCCGAGAAGAGTCCTTTTTTTCCCGGGAAAATGGGCGACATTGGCTGGGCCACGACCTGAATCGGCGAGTCCGGTCTTGACCGGAATTCAGAAAAAGAACAGAGTGGGGGTTGGCAGGCGAATGTGCGTGCAGTTTGGGATTCTCTGGAAAGAGCAGTTGAGCGAAAATGGCTGTAATTTTCGGAGTTCCGAACGTGTTGTACAGGAGACTGTCGACAAGGCCAGGTGCCTTTTTGTGACGGTTGTTGCTGCCTGGAAACTGATTAGGGCATCTACGCTGGTTGTCTGTCGCTGCCAGGGAAGGAAGCGTCGCCATGAGAATTCCGCGCTGGGTATCCGGCCTGTTTGTCTGCGTGTATATCGGGCTGCTGTCATGGGGTGTCGTTGGGCATGCCCTGAAGATGCCGTCGGTGGGCAACGCCTTCGGATATTTCGTGGTCTGGGACATGTTTTGCGGCTGGCAGGCCTACGACAACCGCACTCATATTATCGGCGAGGACTCACAGGGCAACTACTACGAGATTCGAGAGCCCTGGGGCGCTTTTCAGCCCTTTGGCAACGTGGATCGGGTGAATTACGATGTCAGTAACTATCTGGCCGCGCGGCATATTCGCAACGTGTTGAAACACAGTGATCATCCGCCGCTGGACCGGATCTATGTTGTGCAGGAGATCTGGGCGAAGCAGTACAATGTCCCGGATCATCTCTGGAGTTGCTGTTTCCTTGAGCCGAGGGACAAGATGTCATATTTCAATCTGCGAGCGATCTGTACGGAGGACGGGGTTCCGATTGAATCGAATCCTGACTGGTTCACGGCGCAGACGCTGAAGACGATTGCCGACAATCCTCGACTGCGCCAGCAGGCCCAGAGTGCTCAGCCGTACTACAACACGTTTTTCAATCCTCGAACGGATGTTGGCAGCGCGGTGTTTTCGGGCACGCCGGGGGTAGGTGTCAGCACCAACTGAAGTGCGGACGCTGGCGGTTGTGTGGGGTTTGGTCAGTTGGCTGCTGCGTGGAGCTCGGGAACGGAATCGAGCGGGGCGTAGTGGTAATTTTCGGGTGCAAAGGGAGTTGCGGCGATGGCATCATCAGCAGGCAGTCGTTCTCAGACGCTGATTTCGGGGCTGAGAGACTTCTTCTATGACGAGCAGGTTCCGTATGGAATGGCGCTGGTCAGGATGTTTTTGCCAGCAGTGGCCTTGATTCCGATGACACGGCGATTTTTCCGTGTGCGAGAAATTTTTTCTGCTGACGGCGCGCCTCAGCAGTTGGCGGAGTTGTTCGGGCATGGAACACCGCTTCCGGAATTGTCACCGGTACTGGCATCCGCGCTGTACGGGTTGATGTTATTTGCGATGGTTTGCGGGATCCTTGGCTTCCGGACTCGCATGTCTTTCATGGTCGCGACACCTTTGTATGTGTATTTCAACATGCTGGATGCTGTGGGGACGATGACCAAGTATTCGGTGATTGCCTCGCATGTGCTGTTGATCCTGTCGTTGTCCAACTGTGGCGCGGTCTGGTCGGTGGATGCGGTTTTGCGGCGTTGGCGTGAGGGAGCGGCTGCGACAGCGATTCCGCCGCGTTTTCCGGTCTGGCCTGCACGGTTACTGCAGCTGCTGTTTTGTTTTGTGTATTTCGGGGCAGCGATCACCAAGATTCAAACGCCGGAGTTCTTCAGTGGCGAGCAGATGCGGTACTGGATGTTCAGCAACTGGAACTATCCGAATCCGCTGGGTGAGACGATGGCCACATGGACCTCGATTCTGCTGATCAGCGGTTACATCACTGTGGTCTGGGAAATCACCTTTCCATTTCTGGCGTGGCGTCCGGTGGGGCGATATTTTGCACTGGGGATTGGTGCGATCTTTCACTTTCTGACCATTTTCGAATTGGGGCTGCTGATTTTCCCCTTCATTTGTACGTCCTGCTACCTGGCATTTCTGATGGAAAAGGACATTGTGCATCTGCGGAGGTTCTTGAAATCCGTGCGATTCCCCATGGGGGCGATCGGTAGACCGCGTATTGCGCTGGCTCGGCTGATTCATGCCAGACCTGCGGCACTTCCGTTACCGGCCTTCTGGGCTTTGCTGGCACTTGTGGTGGTGGTGATATCGGCTGAGGCGGACTACCGCATCGATGTGTACGGGCTTCGTCGCAACGGTGGCCCGTTGCCATTACAGAAGATGGATCCAACTGTCGCACGCACTCTGATCAATTCGCAGCGGCCGCTTCGTGAGAAGGACAAGTTCTTTTCCTTTGACATCGGCAGCATGATTATGGCGGGGCAGTTAGCCAACCGGCGTCAGGAATTTGAGTATGGTGATGTGGTTATTGCGCAGTGCAACATTAATCCACCTCATGAAGACTTGTGGGTAGAGTGTGTGATTGAGGATGAGGAGCAACGGATCATTGACGTTGCCGGCCAGTTTGTGACTCGGGATCAACTGTACGCCAACTTTCCCTATCAGACGGGAAACAAGCTGGTTCCTGGGAAATACTGGGTGGTGCTGAAGAGTTCCGGTCAGGAAATTGCCCGTCGCCCGTTCGCTCTGACGGGGGATCCGGAATCGCTGCCACCGATGTCGCCCATGCTGACAAACTGATTCCCTTGTGCAGCGACTTCCGGGGCGTGCGGCGTGGGTTGGCTGTGGGCACTGTTTGAGTCCGGGAATCGGGGTTTTCCGAAGATCGGAAGTTGAGTTGCTGCAAAAAAAAGACGGGCGCAGTATTCTGTGGAGAGCAGGAGGCCGGAAACGGGTGACCGGGATTGAGCGGTGGAACCGGCAGTTCCTGGTCGCGAATCTGTGTGGGATCTTCGCTGGTGACTGATGGGTACACCGTGAAGTGTTTCAGAAAGCTGCTATGTCTTCCGTGACCTTCTCCGCCTGCTATGTGGGCAGTTTTGACCCCATGACGCTGGGGCATCTGGACATCATCCGCCGAGCCTCCCGGATTTTCGGGCATGTGACTGTGGGCATTGGGATCAATCCGGACAAGAATTCCCTGTTCACTCCGACAGAACGAGTCGAATTGTGTCGGTTGTCGTTGAGTGACCTGCCGAACGTGGACGTGCGGACATTTGACGGTCTGGCGGTGGAGTTCGTGCGGCAGTGCAACAGTCGGATCCTGCTGCGAGGCGTCCGGACATTGTCGGACATTGAAGCTGAGTTTTCGATGACGCTGACCAATCGAGTGCTGGACGAAGAGATTGAGTCGGTGTTTTTGATGTCCGCTGAGCGATTTGCTCACATTTCCAGCTCGCTGATCAAGCAGATTGCAAGAATGGCGCGGGAAGGTGTGAGGGATCGATTGAAGGACTTCGTCCCTGGCCCGATTATTGAGCCCTTGATTCGCCGACTGCAGGATCAGGAGACACCCTCCTGATCTGCTGAATTGCGGCAAAGTAGTAGTTTTTTGGTTTCCTGATCGGACCTGGCGATGGTTCCGGTGGGTGACTTTATCAGAATGAAAAGGCGGACGGTTATGGTCAAAACGGCATCCACGATGTTGCCCCTGGGGACTCAGGCCCCCGAGTTTTCGTTGCCGGATGTGACTGGCAACCTTGTGACGCGTGGTCAGTTTCTCGGCAAGCCCCTGTGCGTAATTTTCATGTGCAATCACTGCCCATTTGTGATCCATATTCGTGCGGCACTCGCTGCATTTGCAGCCGAATACCAGGCTCGCGGACTGGCGGTTGTTGGAATCAGCAGCAACGACGTGGACCTTTATCCTCAGGATGGCCCGGACGCCATGCGTCAGGAAGCTCTGAATGCGGGCTACACCTTTCCGTATCTGTTTGATCAGTCACAGGCGGTGGCAATCGCTTACAAGGCCGCCTGCACTCCTGACATCTTCCTGTTTGATGCGGACCACAGTCTTGTGTATCGCGGTCAGTTTGACGCCAGTCGCCCGGGCAATGGTCTTCCGGTGACGGGAGCTGATTTACGGGCGGCCTGTGATGCGGTGCTGGCGGGCCGGGATGTGACAGGGGAACAGCGTCCCAGTATTGGTTGTAACATCAAATGGCGTCGTGGGGCTGAGCCGGATTATTTTACGGGTCTGGCGGCCGGCTGAGATTCTGCGGGGGGCCTCATATCGTCCGGCGTGGAATCCTGCTATAGTCGCAGCAATGGCACCTCAAGGCATTGGTAACACTGCACAGGCGTGAGATGACAACAATTGCTGTTGTCGCACTCGTCCCTGGCTGAAAACTCATGTGCCTGTCGCACAGGTGGTTCTTCCGGCGTCGAAGATTTTCCTGGAAAGTGAGTGGTGACGGATGGGTACGGAAATGTCTGGTGGATTGTCGACGCTCCACAGTCTGTTGCTGCAGCTTGCCGAAGCGGAATCCCGACTGGCGGACGGCCCGCGGATGATCGGTGTTGCTGAACGGCAGATCGTGGCTGTTGAGCAGCAGATCGAAAAGCAGAAGCAGGCCATTAAAGACGCTCGAAAATCTGCGGACGACATCAATCTGAAACTGAAAACGAAAGAGTCTGAGATTCTGAAGCTGGAAGGGCAGTTGAACGTCGCGTCCTCCAACAAGGAATACGAGATCATCAGGAATCAGATTGCGAATGCCAAAAAGGATCGGGGAGAGATTGAGGAGCAGGGGCTGCTGGCACTGGAGGCTGTGGATACGGCGAACGGAAAAATGAAGGAGCTGGATGCCGAGCTTCAGAAACGAAAACAGCAGTTGCAGACAATCCGGAATGGTTTTGAAAACGATAAACCGCAACTGCAGGCTGGGGTTCAGTCGTTGCAGCAGCAGATCGCGGAGGCAGAGAAAGTCATTCCAGGTAATCAGATTGCGACATGGCAACGACTGCGAGCTGCGCACGGTCCCGGGGCCCTGTCACCGCTGGAGGATGATTTCTGCAAAGAGTGCAGCACGCGGGTGACCAACCAGGATCAGGTGCGTCTCCGAACGGGAGAATTCCTGTGCTGTCGTGACTGTGGTCGTGCCTTGTACAGTCCGGGCTAAGTTCTGCCAGGTGTTCCTGAAAGTGCCTGAGGGCAGGGTGGGACGGCATGGATTGCCGTGAATAAGCAGTGACCCCGGGGCGACTTCACCTTGGTTCGCGATTCTGGTGATGTCGATCTGCTCAGATTGGCGGCCGGCAATGCGTGTCGGTTGTTGGCAAGCCGTTGATGCGGTAGGGAATAGTCGTGAAACAGCAATGGCAGGGAGCCGGCTGTTCGTGTGAGATGCAACAGGAAACGGACGGAGTGTGATTCCTGTTGATGTGACTTCAGTCTGCCAGTGTCAGGAAAGCGGGTTCGGTGCTGCCGCCAGTCATGAATTCTGCAGCGACGCATTTCCCGGGGCCGCAACTCCAGGGGACTGCGACGCTCTTGTTAGCCGGTGAGCGGCTGGAGTTACTGCCGGAGGGGGCGGTCTGGTGGAGAGCACGTTCGACGGTGTTTCTCAGTGACACGCATTTTGGCAAAGAGGCGACATTTCGTTCGGCGGCGATCCCGGTTCCGGATCAGACGCAGCGCATTCTGCAGGCTATGGAACGAGTTCTGGTGAAAACGGGGGCAGAGCATCTGGTGGTTCTGGGGGATCTGATTCACGCGCGTCGCGGGCGTTGTGAGCAGACATTCCGTCAGATTGCGGAGTGGAGACAGAAGTTTTCGGCTGTAACATGGACCCTGATCCGTGGGAATCATGACGTATCGGCCGGTGATCCTCCTGCTAACTGGCAGGTACGTTGTTTTCCTGAGCCCTTCTCGATGACTCCTCTGGGGTTATACCATCGCCCTGAGTTGGCTACCGGGGCCTCGATGGCGGGGCATCTGCATCCGGTGGTGAGGCTCACGGGGCCGGGGCGTGATTCCCTGCGGCTTCCCTGTTTCCTGTTACGCAATTCAACACTGATTCTGCCGGCCTTCAGTTCGTTTGTGGACGGCAGAGTCCTGCGTGCGACGCCGGGTGATGAGGTATTTGTTCTGGCTGATCAGCAGGTGACAAAGGTGATGTAACGGGAGCAGTCAGTCTGGCAGAGACTGGTTCACCGGTGTTGTTTCAGGGGAATCCGGATAAGTATATGAGTGGATTTGAAGCAAAGCCCGGGGCAGTGGAGAAGGAGTTCGGAATACCGATTCCTGGTGTGATTCTGGAGGAAGGGGCATGGGCGCGGACGGCCCTGAAGAAGGTTCCGGAAGGCGTTCTGGACTGGAGCGAGCTATTTGGTCGTAGTGCTCCGGTGATCCTTGATATTGGTTGTGGAAACGGGCGGTCTATGCTGACCAGTGCCGTTGCACGTCCCGAGCTGGATCATCTGGGGGTTGATATTCTTCCGGTTGTTATCCGCTACGCAACGCGTCGAGCCAATCAGCGTGGGTTAAGCAACACTCGCTGGGCTGTGATTGGTGGTCGCGAGTTACTGGCGTTGCATGTGCCGCCGGGGACGGTTGCTGAGATTCACTGCTATCATCCTCAGCCATGGTATCGGCGGGATCAGGTTCCATTACGACTGATCACACCCGAGTTTCTGCGACTGGTGCATCAGGCTCTGGGGCCGGGTGGTCGATTCGTACTGCAGACGGATCATCCGGGATACTGGAAGTACATGCTGAAAATCCTGCCGGTGTTTTTTGACTGGGATGTGCGTGCGGAGCCCTGGCCCTTTGCGCCGCAGGGAGTTACTCGTCGAGAGATCATTGCTCGTCAGCGGGGCCTGCCGATTTTTCGGGGTGAGGGGACTGCCAAGCCGGGGTTGGACGCCGAGGAGGCGATTCGACTTGCGGAAGCTCTGCCGCTTCCCGTCTTCAATGCGGATCGGCGTCTTCAGGCGATTGATCAATTGGAGCGCGAGACGCAGGGTGGCAAGCCCGGCGGCGGGCGAGGCAGGGCAGGGGGCGCTGGGGAAGCGCAACGGCGGGGAAATCGCGGTGAGCACAACAGGCGTCGACGTCGCTGATGCTTATTCGCGAGCCTGTTCGCCAGAAGGGGCGTTGAGGGGCCGAGTGTGGTTGTGGTTCAGATAAAAGGCACGCGGAAGCAGTTCGGAAAGCAGCACACATTCGGGAGGTGTTCCGGCGGGCTGATCAAGGCTGTCCAGCAGGACCAGCATTGTCGGGTTGAATTCCGTCAGAAACTGACGACAACTGCCGCAGGGGACTGGTATTCCCGGGAGAGTGATACAGATCGCCGAAAAGTCACGAAATCCCATGGCGATGGCACGACAAACGGCGGCGCGTTCAGCACAGATTGTCAGGCCGTAGGATGCATTTTCCACATTGCAGCCGGTAATAATTTCTCCGGAGTTCGTCAGCAGTGCGGCCCCGACAGAGAATCGGGAGTAGGGGGCCCATGCGTGCTGGCGAACCTGTCTTGCCTGCATCTGCAGTGTCGGCCACTGAATCGGTAGATCCGGAGTAGACATCACCTTTTCCTTCAGGTTACGTGAGAGGTTACCGGTGCGGGTTCGGTGTTGCGCTGGTGAGTGAGCGGCGACGCGACAGGGGGGGGGACAGGACGTCCGGTCATTGAGCGACCGCGGGGGATGTTTCAACAGGAAAATCTGTCCCAACATCGAGGCGGATGGAAACAAAAAGGGGACCGGCGAACTCAGGTGTTCGGAGGTCCCCTCGAAAGAGTGGTCGCGAGAAGTCTCGCAGAGTCTCAGTAGATTGAGACCGATTGCTGGTTTACTTACCGGCGGCTGCGGCCTTTGCCTTGAGTTCTTCCGCACGGGCCTTCAGCTCTGTGGCCTTCTTCACGGCCTCTTCGGAACGCGTTTTCATTTCATTGGCTTTCGCGACGGCTTCATCGGCTTTCTTTTTGGCTTCGTCGGCGGCAGCCTTCTTTTCTTCTGCGGGCTTTTTCAGAGGCTCCACTGCGGCCGTGGCTGTTTCCACAGTCTTTTGAGCCTCTGCGACTGCGGCTTCGGCGGCTGTGACTGCGTCAGCGGGAGAATTGGGATCGGCCTTCAGATCGGCCAGTGCCTTATCGGCAGCAGCCTTCGCGGCGTTGGCTGCTTCGAGAGCCTTATTGGCTGCATCGAGGGCTCCCTGGGCTTCTGCGTGAGCCTTAGCAGCAGCGTCATTGGCCGCTGCGGTTTCGGCAACGACCTTATTCTGAGCTTCGGAAGCTGCAGCCAGTTCTTCCACCAGCTTGCCGGCATCTTCGGCCGCTCGACCGGCTTCTGCGATCTCACGATCACGATCTTTTCGGAAGTCAGGAACGATCTGGATTTCGGGGACTGCGGCTTTCAGTGTTTCCTCACCGGCCTCGGTCACGGCAGTCTGCCAGACGAACAGGCGGCGAAGAGACTTGATGCTGCCCAGTTGAGCCAGCCCGGCATCTGTGATTTTGGTTTCGTACAGATTGAGATATTCGAGGGCTGGCAGGGCGAGGATGTGTGCGAGTCCAGCGTCGGTAATGGCCGTTTTTTCGAGGTGCAGGCGGGTCAGGCCGGAGAGTCCACTGAGGTGCGCCAGGCCGGCATCGGTGATTTTTGTTCCTCTGAGATTCAGGGAGTGGATACTGGCGGCGTCTTTCAGGATAGCGAGGGTTTCGTCGTTGATTTCGCGATCCGCAAGATGAAATGCGACGGTCAGACGCAGGTCATTCTTTGCCAGTGGCATGGCCTGACCACCGGCGTCCTGGATTTTTTGTACCAGAGCTTTGTCTGCATCAGAAAGGTCCTGAGCCGCTACTGCACTTGTCAGCATCAGGAAGCACAGCATTAGTCGCGTGGTTGTCATCTTGTTCTCCTCACTCTCGCCTGTCAAAACAAGTCAGGTTGCTAAATCAGCCCCGGACTTATGGAACTGGTGTTTGATCAGCTTCGACGATCAATATCCCCGGAGGTCAGAATTCAGCCCAGGGAAACATCAGGGAAATGGTCATGGAGCCGTCGGAGTTCGCTCGGAAATCCCTGCCCCTGGAACCGCTTCCAGCGCTCCAGAATACGGTGCCTGTGCTCTGAAGACAACGCTGGAAGAAAAATCCCGGGATCGAGTGTCATTTTTCGCAGGAAAAGCGAGAATCCGGGATTACAGATTTCTGATGCCAAATCGTGGAAAACGTCGCTGACGGACGCCCCGGGACCTGGACTTCGGGGGCCTGTTGGATTCAATTGGCACAAAAAGGCGCCCTGGTTGTGGCGTATTCGATCGCTGGATGTGTTCGTTTCGAGGTGGGTTTTCATGACGTCCGCTCCATTAAACATCGCCACCATCGACTGTCAGCGAGATAACGCGCGGGACTTGTTTCGGCAATTGCGAGACAAGCTCAGCCCGCGTGGAGAAGTCGTCTCAGAGGCTGGCCGTCAGCGGACGATCGAATTGTTCGGCGAACCGCTCAGCCCACGTGAGGTGGTGCGCCGGATTTGTGATGATGTCCGTCGCGAGGGGGTGTCAGCGGTACTGCGGTACACAGCGCGTCTGGATCGCCGGGAGTTAACGGCTGAAACCGTACGGGTGTCTGGGGACGAGTTGGCAGCGGCGGCGGCCGAGGCTGATCCGGAATTTCTGCGTACAGTGCGGGTGATTCGGGACAACATCATCGCATTTCAGAAAGCCGTACTTCCTCAGGACGCGGAAGTTGTTCGTCAGACGGGCGCAGGGCAGGTTCGTTTGCGGCAGCGTCATCTGCCGATGAAGCGTGTGGGAATCTGTGTTCCCGGTGGGGCTGCTGCATATCCGTCGACGGTGCTGATGACTGCGGTGCCCGCGATGACGGCTGGTGTTCGTGAAATCGCGATTGTGGTACCGCCGACGGCCTTCGGGGGCTTCAACCGGGATTTGCTGGCAACCTGCCATGAAATTGGTGTTCGGGAAGTTTACAGGGTTGGTGGTGCCCAGGCGGTGGCGGCTCTTGCTTACGGGGTTGAGGGGATTGCGCGGGTCGACAAGATTGTGGGACCTGGGAATTTGTTTGTGGCCCTGGCGAAGCAGCATGTGTTCGGGGATGTGGACATCGACAGTATCGCTGGTCCCAGCGAGGTGATTGTGCTGGCTGATCACACGGCCAACGCTGATTTTGTGGCGGCGGACCTGATTTCTCAGGCCGAGCACAGCCCTGGTTCGGGAGTGCTGGTCACGTGGCATGCGCCGCTGATCCCGGCGGTGCAGCAGGCATTGGAGCGGCAGTTGGCGCAACTGGATCGGGGTGATCTGGCGCGGCAGTCGCTGGAAGATTACGGCGCCCTGATTCTTGCACGCGATGCCGGCGAGGCTGCTGAGCTGACCGATCTTCTGGCGCCAGAGCATCTTCACATCTCGATGGACAACCCGGAGTCGATGTTGTCGGCAATTCAAAACGCCGGAGCGATCTTTCTGGGGCATCATACACCCGTAGCTCTTGGAGACTACATTGCCGGACCGTCTCATGTGTTGCCAACTGGCGGAACGGCTCGATTTGCCAATGGGCTGGCCGCCACGGATTTCCTGAAGCGAAGTTCAGTGATTCATTACGATGCGAACGCGTTGCGAGCGGAGGCGGGCATGGTCCGACTCATGGCTGAAAAAGAGGGGCTGACTGCGCACAGCGCCAGTGTGGATATCCGTCTGGCACGGGCCGAGGGCTGATGCTGTTACTAGCTGACCGGCTGGGGAACTATTCGCAGTCT
>JALQWE010000821.1 GCA_023258825.1 Planctomycetaceae bacterium
CGCAAAAAAACGGCTCAAAAGACGCATTTTGACTGAATTCGTCGCAGAATTCAGGACATTAAAAAGCATTTAGAATTAAGACCAGAGGGTCCTGTTACGGCAAGGATTTCTGATTGGGAAATTTGGGGTAAATCGCCAGGGGTTTTGCTTGAACGTGGATTCCTGTAGTGGGTATACAGGCGTCACACTGTTGCCGAGGTGGCTGCTGTTACTGGTCACCCTGATAGTGTGTTGATCAGCCTTCGTGGCGTGGTTGTTGCTGTTCCGAGCAGTTCGGACAGCGCGGCAGTCGACTGCAGCTCATCAACGGTGTCCTGAATACAGATTATGGGAGTGTGTTATGCGACAGGTTGTTCACCGTTCCCTCCTGGCATTAGCAGTGGCAGTGGGGGGACTACTGTTCGGTGGAGCGTCGTGCTCTGCCTCGATCATTCAGTTTGCTGGTGCCTTGAAGCCGCAGGTGGCCGGGCCACCGGTTCCCACTGGGACTGGTTACTCCATGGCGATCGTGGATACGACAGCCCGGACCCTCAAGTTCGAGACGCAGTGGTCGGGGCTGAACGGCACCGTAAGTGCATCGCACATCCATGCGAAGGGCGGCGTGACTCCTAACGTTTATCCCACCAGTAACTGGGCGGTTGCTCTGAACATGTCAGGCATTCCCACCGGCGCCTCGGGATTCTTCAGAAAGGACTACAGCATTGCTGATCTTGGTGCGGGTTATATTCGCCAGGAAAACGGGCTGGCGACTACCGTCACCGTGTTCACGACGGCTCAGCGTGAACTGGCATTTGACAATCTGGTCACCTATCTGGGCAGTGGCAATGCCTACTTCAACATTCACACCTCCGGCCAGAATCCCGGTGGTTCACTGGCCAACTTCTATCATGTGGTTCCGGAACCAGGTTCCGTCGCCCTGATGGCCGTTGTGTTCACAGGATTCGGCTATCGGGCTCTGCGTGCACGTCGCCGCAGCGCCTGAAATTTTGCTGCGTAGTGCCTGCAAGTTGTGATTGATGCTGCGTATTTGTTACTATCTTCAGACAGCCTGCTGCGATGTCGACACGGTCTGTCAGGTACGCTGTAAGATTCCGGGCTCTGAGTTTGCGGCGTACGCAGGTCTGCCAGGCACGTGTCAGATCGAAGGCCCACCATTCTTTCGGGAATGGTGGGCTTTTTTTATTGACAGGCCGGGGTGGGGCCGAGTTGCGTTGGTTGCCCGTTATCACGGTGGCGAATTGTGGCGGGTGAGTCCTGCGGTCGTGCCGGAACCACTCGAGGCGATGGAGCAACAGTCGGAGGGGGACGGAGAGCCTCGGTGTTCCGCGGACGTCGGATTTCAAAGGCGTCGTATTGTCTGTTGTCGTGGCAGACGCCTTCCGAAGTGGCAGGTCGTCAGTCGGCTGATCGGATCCACAGGAAACATCGCAATCGTCTTCAGTGCAGGCACAAACGTGGGGTGCATCCATGCCGCAGCGCTTTTTTGCTCGGTCAGCCGGCACAATAGGGACTCGAACGACAGGTTGGGCGAAGATTCTGACGCACGAAATTGCAGAATCACCCGCTGGTCGGATCCCCGTTTGAAGTTCTCCGGAAATCTCGATAAAGTCCCGTGAGGAAACGACATTCTGCGGGGCTCTTGGCTTCTGGTACAGGTCGAGGACTGGCTCTGCAGGTTTTTAAAAGACGGACCACATGCTTCAGGTACAACTTCCGGATGGAAACGTAATCGAGGTTGCTGACACAGCGACGGCGCTGGATATTGCAGCAGGGATCAGCGAGCGACTGGCGAAGGCCACTGTTGCTGCCAGCATTCAGGGCGCCATCGTCGACGCATTTCGCCCGCTGGCGGAGTTGACGGACCTGCGTCCCGTGCCGGTGCGATTGATCACCGAGCGTGACCCGGAAGCTTTGGGAGTGATGCGTCACAGTTGCGCGCACATCATGGCCCGTGCCGTCATGCGGCTTTATCCGGGAACAGGCCTCGCGTTTGGTCCTACGACGGGAAATGGATT
>JALQWE010000822.1 GCA_023258825.1 Planctomycetaceae bacterium
CAGGAAACCGGTCCAGCACGACGCAGGTCCCCGCGCAGCTGCTGTTCCATGCGACTCAGACTGTTCAGCAGTAGCACCGTGCTGCGTTCCGTACGGTCCGCTTTCAGCACCGTATGCAGACACAGGCCACAGACGCCGGACAGAGCCGCAATCAGCGCCATATTGACAGACATGCTCACCAGCATACTGCCCATACGCCTGAGCATTTCACAACCTTCGGTTGCCGTTCTGTCCGACGGATAACGCAGAATTTTCATGGAGTACCTCCGGTCACTTCAGGCCAGACAACGAGGCTGACATGCTGTGCAACCTGCCCGGCCCCGTTACGACGTGAGATCTTCAAACGCACTCCTCCGGGAAGTTTGGCCTCCGGTTGATCCAGGGCGACCACCTCTGCCGTCAATTCCGCGTCCGGGTAACGACGACGAAACCACTCGGACAGTGCCCAGGTCCCGCCAGATCGCTCAGCACCAGCCTGCTCAAGATTATTCAGCTCAATCCGGGCAAAGGCCTCAAACTTTTGCATCTGCCGCTGCTGCCCGACGGCCGCCAGTCCCGGGACAAGGACGGCCATTGTTGTTCCTGTAATGATCGCCGCAATGATCATTTCCGTGGCAAAACTTCCCGCACGACTGCGATTGTGACCACCACCGGCCACAGACAGCACGGTGACTGACCTCATGACAGATCTCCGATCAGCTTAACAAGAGGAGCGAACCACGCCACACAGACAAATAACACAATGGCCCCCATTCCCAGGGTGATCATCGGCCCGAGGCAGATCAGAAACCGTGTGAAACGGCGCTGCCTGCGCTGATCTATCGCAGTGGCCAGATGACGCATGGCCCAGTCCGTATGCCCCGAAGTTTCTGCTGAACTGAGGAATGCGTATTCTCGCGCACTCAGCAACCGCACCTGCCGCAGAGCCTGCAGCAGATGCGTTCCAGCCAGAACACGATCCCGCAGCTCAATAACTCGAGTGGCCGCACGCCCCTCCGGAAGTTCATGAATGGTGGCATCCAGTGCCTCAGAAATCGGAGTCTCTGCGGCGATACTGATTCCCAGAATTCGCAGAATTCCGGGGGTCCAGTAACGCGGCCAGAGACGCGCCCATGGAACATACCCACGCATTAACTTTGTTTGTGCCGTCTTCCAGGCAACCCACGTGAGGCCCACGAACAATCCCAGTCCGGGCATAACTGTCAGATACCACGTCCTGCTGAAAATCTGCAGCAGAGTCAGCATCTGCTGAGAGATCCCGGGTAATTCAAGACCAAATCCCTCAAAGGTGTCTTTGAATTTCGGCGCGATTAAGATCGCCAGAAACTGCAGCAGCGAGTAAATCACGACGCAACAACTACCAAACCACAGCAGCAGCGCTTCCGGAGCTAACAGGCCCGCCTGCTCGCGCGCACAACGACGCCCGATACGTCCGGCCTCATCCAGCAGCACACTGGCCAGACAGCCACCACGCTCCGCGACACTGACGGCCGATATCGTTTCTGCCGGAAGCAGGTTTTCCACAAGCGACATGGCCACAGACAACGAATGTCCACTTTCCAGCAGGCTGACAAACAATTGGACTTTCTCGCGCCAGTCGCCGGCACTCTCCCGTTCATGGGCACGCAGCGTTTCCAGCAGCGAATCACCATGCCCGACAGCACCGGACAACATCAGCAGCAGGGATGACTGCCGTAGCGGTTCGGGCTTGTTCCACGCATACAACCATTGGCGAATATAGCTCATGATGACATCCGATTCTTCAGGTCCGAAGCACTCACCATGGACTTAAGTCAAATCGTTCAGAAGTTTCAGCAGTGGCAGAAACAGACCAATGACCAGCAGACCGCAGAGACCGCCCATCGTGACCACCGTCATTAATTCCAGCACCACAATCAGAATCGCCCCGTGCCCCGTCGCGGCATTCTCCAGAGACCTGGCAAATCCCTCAAAAACCTGAGCCGTATCCACTTCAGAATGACGTTCGGTCACGCGTCGCTGGATCTGAC
>JALQWE010000823.1 GCA_023258825.1 Planctomycetaceae bacterium
AGGTTTGCCGGGCACCCAATGCGTTGACTGTGGCAACAGGCAGGCACCCGGCACTGAAGACATTCGTGGTGCGATTGCCCAGTGGATCAATGGAGGCGATCCGTCGATTGGCCCGGTCATACAGCGTGGTGGAAATGGCCCCCACGGCATTCTTTGTGGCGATCCGCTGTCCGTTACTGTAACTGTGCGAGATTCGCATTCCGGTGGGACTGATGGATGCGGAAACCTGGCTGGCTGCGTTATAGATCAGACTATTACGGAAACCGAGCGGGTTGACGGTCGCAGTAAGGCGGAACTGAGCATCATAGAGATAGGTCGTCCGCTCGTTCATGGCATTGATCGTGACATTCTTCTGGCCGGCCGAATTCCAGATGCAGCTCGTGCGGTTCCCCAGCGGGTCAATTGAGGCGTCCGGTTGAAAGCTGGTGCTTCCCGAGGCATAGATCCAGGTGGTTCGCCCATCCTGATTGACGGAGGCCGTCAGGCGCGGATTCAATGCTGAACTGTCATCATAGACAAAGGACGTCGTGGCTCCTGAGGGCTCAATAACCTGCAGCGCTTTGGTGCAGTCCGACCGGACGCTGAACGGGTTCAGTCCCGGAGCGGTCACGGAGCTGATCTGACGCGCTTCATCAAAGACAATGGTCGTGACATTGCCGAGCGGGTCTGACACAGTCGCATTCAGCCAGTCCGTATAGTTGTACTGGGTCACGCCTCCGCCTGGGGCCGTGATGCTGGAAATCCAGCCATTGGAATCATAAGCGAACGATGTGCGCACGCCACTGGAGTCGATCAGGGCAATCAACTGATGCGAAGACGCATAACCGCTGCCGTAGCGGAGTGTTGTGGCACACAGTTCCGGTGAAATCACCTGCGTCAAATTGCCATTCACATCCACCGTGAGGGATGTGATGCGTCCGTAAACATCCTGAACCCGTGACATCTTTCCGGAGGCATAGCTGAAGGATGTACGACGGGCGAGCGGGTCGACAATGTGTGTGAGAGTTCCGGAACTGCGAACCATCGTCCACCGCTGGCCGGCCGGATTCTGGATGTACTGCAGCACTCCGGTATCGTTGTACTCATAACGAAACCCATCGGGCCTGGTGAACTCCGTCCAGCCTGTCCGGACGCCCGATCCATTGACATTTTCGACCAGGGAGTTGCGATTGCCTTTGGGCTCATAAACGCGCGTGGTGGCGTTTTTGCACCGATACAGATCAATGGACCCGTCACAGCGAACCACATTGGCTTCGGTCGTGGAGCCCTTGTCGATCAGACGAATACTGTGTAAGCCGGCCACATGGGAACCAGCCGGCGGGGCCTGCATCTGCGTATCGGCATAGGGGGAATTCGGGCCGAATACCGGGGCAGAGTTGTAGTAGAAGCGTTCGGTCGGGGCGAGACTGCCTGTGGCGGGCGTGGCCAGGGCGATGGACAGGTTTCCGTTGATGGGGCTGGCTGACAACCCTGCCGAGCAGGTGGGGCAGGCCGTGGGCGTCGGGAGAGCGGGTTGAGGCCCGGGGGATGAACATTTGCAGGTGGAGCAGGTGCTGTCCAGTTCCTGGGACAGGTCACTGAAGCTGGGCATCAGCACCGGATATGTATTGGGACAGGTCTTTGTCAGCTGAGGAATGCAGCCCGCATTGGCAATTTCAGCCATTGACCAGTCCCCGAAGGGCGTGACCACTACGGTAGCCTCTGTGAAATCACAGACCTCATTGAGGGAGCTTGTCAGATCGAGAGTGACTGGGGCATAGCAACATTGCAGATTGCCTTTTTCGAAGTAGGCGACCCCTGCACCGCCTGCATTGCCATTCAACTGCACCACATATCGCATTCGACAGGAATTTGCAGGATCAGATCCCAGTCCGAGTTCCACATAGGCGTTAGACCCGCAAAAACTGAGTTGCTCTGAATAGGTGCATCCCTCCACGGGAAACACAATAATGAAGGTGCAATTGAAATTAGTGCACTCTTCGCAGTCCGGATACGGCTTGTTTTTGAC
>JALQWE010000824.1:0-307 GCA_023258825.1 Planctomycetaceae bacterium
ATAACGTCCCCAGACAGTGCGAGTCAGCACGATGGTGGCCACAATTGCAAGACCGGTCATCAGAAAGAACGGGATCGGAATCCCGAACAGGATCCGATCACCCTTCAGCAGCAGACCGACTCGCCCGGATGCCACCGGCCCCAGCACACTTTGCAATTCGCCGAATCCCGCCGGATTGTCGTTGGTCAGCCAGCGCGAGGCACCACGATAAATCAGCAGACCGCAGAGTGTGACCACAAACGGCTGCAGTCTCAGTCGGGTAATCAGCAGGCCGTGAATCAGCCCCAGACCGGAGGCTGTTCCCAGC
>JALQWE010000824.1:317-2002 GCA_023258825.1 Planctomycetaceae bacterium
TATGGAACATCGCTGAGTCCGGCGGAGCACCACCGCGAAGGATTCGGAGTGATATCTTGGTCCGGGATCCCTGGCCAGAGTCAGCAGCAACTGATCACCGCGGGTCTGCACCGCCGTGATTTTCTGTCCGGTGACACCACCATCCCGACGATACAGCTGCAACTGGTCGCTGGTTGCGGCTGAGGTTGCAGGCAGGGTCGCAGTCAGAGTGTCGGTGGCAAATGCCTGCAGCGGCAGAATTCGGACAAGTCGGCCGTCGCGTTCATCCCGCGCCAGCGGTTCACGCACCACAATTCGCCCGTCAGTCGCCGATTCCACCGTCAGAACCAATCCCGAACCCACTCCACCCGTAAAACGAACCGTGTCTCCGGCACTGAGAGACTGCACGCTGCCATCCACCACAATCGTGCGGTCCGCTGCCGTCATTCGCACCACCGACAACGGCTGTTCCGGCTGATAATCCACCTTCAGCAGAATCGACAGCAGCACTCCGCACAGACACACCATCGAACCAATCGAAAGATCAATGCCGCTGGTGATGATCACAAACGCCACACCGATGCCCAGAATCCCGTACAGGGCGGTACGGCTGAGCAGATTCATGATGTTGTCCAGTGCCAAAAACTGCGACTGGCCTGGATTCCACCACGGATCCGCGGTGGCCATTGTGAGGCAGACGCACAGCGCCGCCAGCACCGAGAAAATGCCGAGGATCTTGCCCTTCATGGAACAGCCTGTTCTGCAAAAAATCCGGTCGCCAGTTTCATGATGGCCTGCTCGGAAAGCTGGTCACGCTGCAACTGCCCCGTCACTCTGCCTTCGTGCATCACCAGCACTCGATCACTCATTCCCAGTATCTCTTCCAGCTCACTGCTGACGAACAGGACCGCCAGACCCTGCTGCGCCAGCTCATCCATCAGTTGATAGATTTCCTGTTTTGCTCCCACGTCAATGCCGCGAGTCGGCTCGTCCAGCAGCAGCACGTTCGGGCGCAGGGCCAGCCACTTGCCCAGCACCACCTTCTGCTGATTGCCTCCCGACAGATTGCCCACTCGCGCCTGATCGTTCGGCATCCTGACCCGCAGTCGACTGCACATTTCCTGCGACTGCGCCTGCTCAGTGGAAAAACTGAGAAAGCCGGCTTTCGAATGGCGGTGTGCCGAGGCCAGTCCGATGTTCTGGCGGATCGCCATGTCCAGCACAATTCCCTGCTGCTTGCGATCCTCAGGCACCAGCGCGATTCCGGCCGCAATCGCATCCTGAGGTGAACGCAGCTGCAGAGTCTGACCGGCAGCGACGATGGAGCCGGCGAGCGGAGCGTCGATGCCAAAAAGTGTACGGAGCAGTTCCGTGCGACCGGCTCCCACCAGCCCCGCAATTCCCACAACCTCCCCGGCACGGAGACTGAAGCTGACCGCGTGCGCGGGCCACGCCGTCGTGCGGACCCCCTGAACTTCCAGGACTGTGCGACCCGGCTGACAGGGCTGCCGGGAAAAAATCCGCGACACATCCCGCCCCACCATCAGACGCACAAGATTGTCATGCGTGATCTGCCCCCGCTCCAGCTCGCCCGCGTTGGCGCCGTCACGCAGCACCACCGCCCGATCCGACAGATCCTGCACCTCGGCCAGCCTGTGCGATATGTACACAATGCTGACGCCCTGCTGCCGCAGATCCCGAATCAC
>JALQWE010000825.1 GCA_023258825.1 Planctomycetaceae bacterium
ACTCCGTCAGAACTCGAACAGCGGGAGTGGAACAATGACATCGTTTGACGCGACAGCCAGTGAAGGCAACGCGAACGATCGTCACGGAACGCCGACGTGTTTGGCCTCAGGGCAGCCTCATACGGGATTGCTGGCCCATCAGTTTGGACCGGAAGCTCAACCCGTCGTGCGTGCCGGGCGGCGGCGATGGGTGCTGCAGACCGGACTGGCGGGCCTCGCTGGGCTCACTCTACCGATGTGGCTGCAGGCGACGACAGCGGCTGGTCCTCAGCAGGCTCCGCTTTCGCGTCCCGTCCGTTCCGTGATTCAGATCTGGCTTTCGGGCGGTCCCAGTCAGCTGGATATGTGGGACATGAAACCGGACCAGCCGGTGGAGATTCGGGGACCATTCCGTCCCATTTCCACCTGTGTTCCGGGAGTTCATATCTGTGAACACCTGCCGCTGCAGGCCGCGATGCAGGACCGCTTTGCCATTGTGCGTTCGATGGACGCCTCCGCCAGCAATCACACACCGATCACGTTTCAGGCGGGCAACCCGAAAGCGCAGCGGACGGAAACAGGGCGACAGGGCGGCGGCTATCCATCCATGGGGGCAGTGGCGGCGCGGTTTCGCGGTCCGAATCAGCCCGGCATGCCACCGTGGGTCGTGCTCGCCAACAGTCTGGCGGCGGACATTTATGGAGCGGGTGATCTGGGGCAAGCCTATGAGCCTCTGGATGGCGTGAGTATCAACGGGCGATTTTCGCTTCCGAAAGGGATCGAAGTCCCGCGTCTGCAGGATCGCGATCAGTTGCGACGCGAGCTGGATAGATTCCGCAAATCGCTGGACACATCGATTGGCTACCAGCAGCAGGATCAATACACCCAGGCAGCCTATGATCTGGTCCTGGGCGGCGCTGCTCAGCGAGCATTTGACCTGACTCAGGAACCTGACAGCGTCCGCAATCGGTATGGAAGGGATTCACTGGGTGAAAAGGCACTGCTCGCGCGTCGATTGGTGGAAGCCGGAGTCACATTTGTGACGCTCAGCGACGCATGGGGCCACTGGGACCATCACGGCGATGAAGTGCAATGGGGCGGTATTGTGAAAGGCCTGACGCCGATGCTTCCGGTTCTGGATCGAGGCATTACGGCGCTTGTCAGCGACCTGGAAGCTCGCGGACTTCTGGAATCAACACTGGTGATTGTGATTGGAGAATTTGGGCGTAGTCCGGTGATGACCAAAACAGCAGGTCGCGACCACTGGCCATCGGTGATGTCCTTCCTGATGGCAGGAGGCGGCGTGCAGGGCGGACAGGTGATCGGAGCCACGGACCGCCGCGGCGGCGCCATTCAGGAAAACCCGTTAGGCCCGGGGGACCTTGCCGCGACCGTGTTTCAGCACCTGGGTATCGACCCATCCGGCCACTGGACCAATCCCGCCGGCCGTCCTGTGCCACTGGTCGAACAGGGCCGCTCGATCCTGCAGCGAAGCTGACACAGGCTCGGGACAGGGCGATTGTTCACACTCGTCGCCCCATCATCACGTTCCTCATCGTGCTCAGCGCAGCGGTGCTCGTACTCGTACTCGTACTCGTACTCGTACTCGGAGTCGTACTCGTGCTCGTGCTCGGAGCAGCGGTGCTCGTACTCGTGCTCGTGCTCGGAGTCGGAGTCGGAGTCGCAACAAAACCCTACAAATGCCGTCGCGTTGCGACTCCGGAAATCTGTTCTGCCGCATGACCTCGGATTGGTATCCGAGGCTATCACCTGCCGTCGCGTTGCGACTCAACTGCAGACAACGCTGGTGGCGGTTGAATTGCGAAGCAATGCCATGTATAAGCCTCGGACGCCAGTCTGAGAAACCTGGCCAACGAAAAAAGCAGAGTTGTGAAGCAACGGCAGGTGTATTCCTAATATTCGACAACGACAACGTGGTGGGCCGTTTCGAGCACGAGCACCGCTGCGCTGAGCACGATTGAGGGGCAAATCAGGGGGCACTTCGTCGCCGCAATCCCTCA
>JALQWE010000826.1 GCA_023258825.1 Planctomycetaceae bacterium
AAGGGACACAAAAAAAGACGTGACCCTGAGGGTCACGTCTGATGTCAGATCTGAATGTTCCGGAGTCTCAGTCCATCAGCAGCGAGTTCACGCGGCTGCAGTTTCCGGCCGGGCAATTTCTGCCATGTCTGTTTCATCTGCACCACGTCCCTGGGGCAGTTTGTCCTTCACATCATAGGCCTGCCCGATTGCTCGCAGCAGTCGGATGGACCACCAGGTGACGTCAACTTCCCACCACTTGTGACCAGCAGGTGCCACCGCCGGGTGTGCATGATGATTGTTATGCCAGCCTTCACCGTAGGCGAGAATCGCCACCCACCAGAGATTACGCGACTGATCGCGAGTGTCATAGTTGCGATAGCCCCAGAGGTGCGTCGCGGAGTTCACAAACCAGGTGCTGTGGTAGGCGGCGACCATGCGAACACACATCCCCCAAACCAGCCATGAAACGCCAAGTTGCCATCCGCCAGTGGCCCAGCCGGCTGCGAGCAGCACAAGTCCACCACCCCACAGCCAGAGTGCAAACGTCTTTTCGAAAAACTGCATGATCGGACGGTCGACCAGTTCCGGCACGTAACGACGCATCAGAATTCGTGAGACTTCTGTCGTACGCTTCGGGAACAACCACATGATGTGCGCCCACCAACCATCTTCCCGAATCGGTGAATGCGGATCACCTTCCTGATCAGATTTCTGATGGTGTAGACGATGTGTCGCCGCCCATGTCAGCGGTGAGCCTTCGCCGGACAGACAGCCGCACATCATGGTGATGAATTCAGCAGGTGCTTTCAGCTTCATGGACTTGTGCGCCAGGTAGCGATGAAAACCCAGGCAAATGCCGATACTGCAGGTGACCCAGTGCATGACAAGACAAATCGCCAGACCGGACCAGCTGAAGAATGCCGGCACCAGAGCAGCGAGTGCCCCGACATGCACTCCAATCAGAAACAGTGTGACGACCCAGTCCACATTGGAAAGACGCAACTGTTCGCGATGAAAGGCCGACACCAGGGCGTTAGTTTCACGCTGGAAAGTCTGGCGTTTTGCTTCGGCCGGTGAGAGCGACGCCGATTCTCCTGCGGGGAGAATCGGTGCCGCGGAATTCAATGCTACGCTCAGGGTGCTCATGAGATATTCTGCCCGTTGGGTCAGCGACTGCGGCACATGCCAATAGATTCAGATCCCTTAGCGAACCTGAAAGCCACAACACCACGCGCCGCGAAAAAAACGTTCACATCGTCAGTCCGCCACAGCGAACCACAATGCATGGAAGCCTACGGTGGTTATCGGCCCCTTGCAACAGCAGCGTGTGTGTACGTAGTCACGCGTTTGTCAAAGCTTTGTCAAAGCCGTAAGGCTCTTCGCTGTCTGTGTTTATGGAGAATTGTGTTGGCTGGGAGCGTCCCCGAATTCGGGAAACCCCGCTCCCCAACACTGCGTGTGACCTGGAAAAGAGACCTGACCCCTTTTGGGGTTACTTACGGGGGAGGGCGATCGGACGCAGGTCAGTCGGTTGCACGTCCTGATCCCAGGTGTCGGACCAGCCATCCCAGTGAATTCGCACGGTGCGATCGGGATTCATCCGGAGAATGGTCACGGGTGACCACCCTGAACCGTAGCGGATTTCGGCCTTTTCCCCCTGTTTCCAGGTCTGTCGGGCTCCCGGGCTGAGTGCTGCGGTGGTTGCGGCAAAGGTCGCCGCGTTCGCTGGTGATAGCCTGGTGATATGAACCACCGTGTTGAAGCCTTCGCTTTCAACCCATGCAAACAGGTCGTTGTCACCAGTGGAGCACGCCGTCCCGCGCGAGCCGGCTTCGGGAGGGGCCGAGATCGCCACCGGTGACTGGTCCGCAATCTGCCATGCCTGCAATTTCCCCCAGCCTGGGGCAATGACCGTTTTTCCTGAATCCGTGAGCAACAGGCCTGTCAGCGGGGCGTTTCGGCCCATCGGAATCGAGGCAATTTCCCGCCCGGAATTCGTCTCAAAAAATCGCAGACT
>JALQWE010000827.1 GCA_023258825.1 Planctomycetaceae bacterium
GATTATGTTCTGGAAACGCCTTACAAGAACTACAGCTTCAGTGGTCTGGTTGCGGGCGATCGGCTGTTCTTCACGGACGACTACGGTGTGGCGAAGATGCCCCAGGGTTATGTGGAGAGCTTGTCTGGTCCGATTGGGCCCTATCTGGTTCCCGCAGATGCGCCAGGCGGCAACGAACTGCCACCGGTGATCTTCGAGGGACGGGCGTACATCGCGGATCCCACGTTGGCCTATCCCGTCACCGGCAGCCCGCTGGGTCAGAACCATGTTCGACTCATCGGACCGGGAGGACGTCAGGTTTACTTCACGAATCAGTTCAGCATGACGGGTCGTATCAAGACCGGGGCCATTCCGAGCAGTGTCGCGGTCGAGCGTGCGTCCCGGTACGACGCTCCGGATGATCGTCGGTTGAGCATTTTCGCGAAGGGCTATCCGACCCTGCAGACGCGTCTCCCCGGGCAGCCATATGCTTTGCGGACACATCCGACGGTGGACGTGTTCCTGGGACCTCCTGGTATGGGGCCCGCCGGCGAACTGACGGTGCCTCTGGATCTGCCTGCATTGCGGATGGCGGACAATGGGCCCTTTGGGATCTCGTACTTCCTTGAGACGCCCATCACCGGGCTGTTTCCGGCCGCAGTCACGGCACGGGACGATGGTGGATTTGTGAGTTCTGTGCCGGTATCTGACTCGGTCTTCGTCACGAAGGCTGATTACTCGGCTGCGAACCAGATGCTTACGGTGGCTGCGGTAACGGCGGACATCAGTGCGCCCGCATCTTTCAGCCTTCGAGGTGTTGATGGGATTGATGGAGCCAGTTCGCTGTTCTCCAGTTCGATTGACATCCTGAACCTGCTGGCCCCGCCGGCAACGGTGACGGTGGTGTCGGCTGCCGGCGGCGCCGCCACGGTGAACGTCACGACCGGGGTTCCGTCCTTGGCGCAGAACACGCCTCCTATTGCCCTGGATGATTCGGCCGTTTCCCAGGGTACGACTCCTATCCGGATCAATGTGCTCCAGAATGATCGGGACCCGGATGGGGACCGTCTGACGATTGATTCCGTGACCCAGCCTGCGGGGGGGACGGTTGCGATTGGAGACCTGGGAACTTCGTTGACCTTCACGGCGAACCCGGGCGTCCGTGGACTGCAGACATTCCAGTACAATGTCAGTGATCGCCGGGGCGGATTGGTGACTGCCAATGTCACGGTGGACGTGAATGCGCTGCCACTGGCAGCACCGGATACGCTGATTGCCACCACGGGTGAGTCATTGGTGCTCGATGTGCTGGCAAACGATACGGATCCGGACGGCGACACGTTGACGGTGACCGCGGTCACCCAGCCCGTGGTGGGCTCAGTTCAGGTGGGGACGGTCTCGATCGTCGCCGGCGGAAGTCAGATTGCCTATCTGGCAAATGCTGGTTCCACAGGTGTCCACTTGTTTACTTACACCATCTCGGATGGACGCGGGGCTTCGGCAACCGCAACGGTCCAGGCGACGATCAATACACCACCAGTCGCCCAGGCGGACACGGTGATTGATGTCGATCGCCAGGCGGTGCTGGTCAATGTCCTGGGGAATGATACGGATGCGGATGGAGATACCATCCAGCTCGCTTCGGTTGGGACGAATCCGAGAGCGACGATCGAGATCATCGGCACCTCGGTCCGGTTCACGCCCCTGGCTGAAGTATTGCCGGTTGAGACCTTCACCTACGTGATTCTGGATGGCCGTGGTGGGCGCGGGACGGGTTCCGTGACGGTGACGCAGAATGCGTCGCCGGTCACGGTGGCGGATAGCTACCGACTGAATGCCGGACAGGCTCTTGTCTTGTCGGTGCTCGCCAATGACAGCGATGCCAACAATGATGGGTTGGTGATCCAATCCGTCACACAGCCTTTGGTGGGTGCGGTGACGATCGCCGCTGGTGGCAGCGGGCTGTCGTTCTCGGCACCGGCTGGCAGTCGTGGTCAGCAGAACTTCGAATACACCGT
>JALQWE010000828.1 GCA_023258825.1 Planctomycetaceae bacterium
ATTTGATCGCAGCCACGAGGAACCACTGTGATCAGTCGCGGCTGTCAGCGGCGGCACAGCAGTCGGCGATGGGGTCGCCGGTGTGCCCGATGTAGCTGTTTAATTACATTAGTTTTGCGACACGTTGACCTCAGCGAGGATGGGTCGAGTACCGAGGTGGATGGCACCTGGACGGATGACGGGGTGGTTCTCGGTGGGCTCACGCCACACCGCTCGCCTTCGCGGGGGGCGTTACCTTTTTTTGCGGCCGCTGGATCGTCCTCGGCCGGAGGCTCGACGGGCAAATCCAGGGCGTGTGGAGCCTTCGTCTTCGGGAACGGGCTGCCCGATCTTCTTTTTCATTTCGTGAATCCGGTCTCGCAGTTGAGCGGCACGTTCAAAGTCCAGTTGCTCGGCGGCCTGCAGCATTTCGCCTTCCAGTTCGCGGATAAATTCCTGCGTGACGAACTGGGATTCTGCGGAAACTCCGGCGGACTCACGTTCTACCTGACGAGCCTGAATCTCTTCTTCGATGCCTCGTCGGATGGCCTTGCGAATGGTCTCCGGAGTAATCCCGTGTTCGAGGTTGTATTCGGTCTGCAGTTTGCGTCGGCGATTGGTTTCATCGATCGCACGCTGCATACTCTCGGTGACAGTGTCCGCGTAGAGGATCACTTTCGCATTCACGTTTCTTGCTGATCGACCGATGGTCTGAATCAAACTGGTTTCACTTCTCAGAAATCCCTCTTTGTCGGCATCCATGATGGCCACCAGGGAGACTTCCGGGATGTCGAGCCCTTCTCTGAGCAGGTTGACTCCGATCACCGCATCATGCTTGCCTTCTCGGAGCTCGCGGATGACCTCCACACGCTCGACGGCATTCAATTCTGAGTGCAGCCATTCGCAGCGAATTCCTTCTTCACGCATGTAGCTGGAAAGATCCTCTGCGAGGCGTTTGGTGAGTGTGGTGACAAGCACACGCTCTCCGGCGGCCGTGCGTTCGCGAACCTGTTCCAGCAGATGCGGAACCTGTCCACGAGCGGGCACAACGCTGATTTCCGGGTCGACAAGGCCTGTGGGTCGAATGACCTGTTCAACAACTTCCCCACCGGTCTGATCGAGTTCCCAATTCGCGGGGGTGGCGGAAACCAGCACGCGGAAGGATGGTTTTGAGTTCCACTCGTCGAACATCAGCGGGCGATTGTCTTTGGCCATGGGAAGCCGAAAACCATGGTCCACAAGAGTCGTTTTACGGGCATGGTCTCCTGCATACATCGCACGAATCTGCGGAATGGTGACGTGAGACTCGTCAACAAACAGCAGAAAGTCCTCCGGAAAAAAGTCATACAGTGTGTAAGGCGGTTCGCCTGGTTTTCGGCCTGCCAAAGCGCGACTGTAGTTCTCGATCCCCGGGCAGAAACCGGTTTCCTTCATCAGTTCCAGATCATGCCGCGTGCGTGCGGCAAGCCGCTGAGCCTCGAGAAGCTTTCCTTCCTGCTGAAACGTTTTCAGCGTGCCTTCCAGTTCTTCACGGATTTCATCGAGCGCCGCATCCACACGACTCTGGGGCAGCACAAAGTGTTTCGCCGGATAGATATAGATTTCACGAAGCGACTGCGATTCTCTTCCGGAGACGGGGTCAATCACACTGAGTTTTTCAATTTCATCGCCCCACAATTCAATCCGATAAGCGAATTCCTCATACGCAGGCCAGACTTCAATCACATCTCCACGGACTCGAAACTTTGCACGTCCCGGGTCAAAGTCATTTCGGTCGTACTGAATATCGATCAATCGCATCAGCAGGTTTTCGCGGTCGATCTGCTGGCCCACATGCAGAGGCACCATCATGTTCAGGTAGTCTTTGGGGGAACCAAGCCCGTAGATACAGCTGACCGTGGCGACGACGATCACGTCGTTGCGACTGACAAGGGCGCTGGTGGCCAGCAGTCTCAGCCGATCAATTTCTTCATTGATCGAGGCGTCCTTTTCAATGTAGATGTCGCGCT
>JALQWE010000829.1 GCA_023258825.1 Planctomycetaceae bacterium
GATGATCTGGTCGAGGGCAAGGACGTGAAGATTTCCGGTTTCGGCAACTTTCACATCCGCACCAAGGCCGCCCGCCCGGGCCGCAACCCGCGCACCGGTGAGCCCGTGGCCATTGAGGCGCGGCGCGTGGTCACCTTTCATGCCAGTCCCAAGCTCAAGGAGCAGGTGCAGGCCACGGTGGGCGTGTCGCCCAAGACGAACCCTGAGGCATGATGAGGTGAGGGTGGTGGTACAGCCACAGTGGATGCAACGCTTTTGCGTCCACGCGTCAGTTGGAGTAGATTCCAAGGTTTGGTTCGTACCGCGTTGATTCCAATGGAAATCCAGCTTCCTCCCATTCCGGCCAAGCGCTACTTCACCATCGGTGAGGTCGGCGAGCTGTGCGGGGTCAAGCCCCACGTGCTGCGCTACTGGGAGCAAGAGTTCACCCAACTGCGCCCCATGAAGCGTCGGGGTAACCGCCGCTACTACCAGCATCACGAGGTGCTGATGATCCGGCGCATCCGCGAGCTGCTGTACGACCAGGGTTTCACCATCATAAATCTCAGCCGTGACGGTTTTGAGACCGCGGGCCAGCATCACAAGTTCGGTGACGCTGATGGTGCCGATTTCGGTGGCAAACAGGTTGGCATCAGTGAGCAGTTCCAGGCGATTGGCGGTGATGCTGCTGATGCCTTTCAGCGTCAGTCCGCCGCGCTGTTCCAGCACAATGGTGTCGGCCTGCAGCACGGAGGGGATCCCGGTGCCGTCGCCGGCTCCATCGGAACCTGTGGCATCGTTGAAAATCAGCTGGTCGGCACGGTACGAGATCGTTCCGGGGACTGTAAAGAATTCCGGCAGCCGCAGTGTGCCACCTGCACAGAAGTCGATACTGGAGTCAACCGTGATCGGTGTGGTGTCGGTCCCGGGGAGAACTCGCAGATCACCCTCACTGCTGACGACTTCAGCGGTACCGTTGTTGCCACCGGCGGTCAGTTGTTCAATGACGATGGAACCGGTGGCATGCAGCGTCACAGAGCCGGCGGGGGCCAGCAGGATGGCGGAGCTGATTCCGGGTACTGTTTCACCGGCACTGTCAAGATCTGTGAGCGAAATCGAGCCGGAAGTCGATTCAGCGTGCAGTTCGGCAACTGCGATCTGCAGCGTATCAATGCCGAGACCAGCCTGCAGTGTCAGCCGGTCAGCGATGAGATCGATCGCCACATCGGAGGTGTTCTGGGCAATCCGGCCGGATGCCGTCAATGTGATGTCGCCGAGTGAGTGAATGCCGGCGGCAGCGTCCGCGTCGCCGACCGGAATATCGGCATCGCTGGCGTAAAACTGTCCTGTGGAAATCCGGCCGATGGTGATGTCGCCTGCAGCGTTGACGACGAGGTCGCTGGCGTCGGCATTGGTGTGTAGCTGCACGTCGGCCAGTTCGATGGCTCCACCAGGATTGGTGACGGCCATGCTGCCGTTACGGACGGAGGCGTGAACGGTCAGGTCACCGGTTCCGGTACGGTTGATGATCAGATTGCCAGCTTCCAGGACCGTGGCATTGATCCGCGTTGTGTCGACCACCAGAGTTGGCAGGGTGGTGGCGGAGAGAGTGACGCTGGCGGCCTGCAGGACCAGTTCCGTCACGTCAGGCAAAGTCTCCCAGGTGATGGAACCTTCAGCTGTCAGGACCAGGTCAGCGGCTGGTACGGCGGTCAGCTGACCGATCGTCAGGCTGGACGGCACGTCACCGGCAGGTTGTGCAATCAATCGCACGGCACTGTCGGGGGACGAGCCACCGGCGTGGACGCTGGCGGCGTGCAGACTGCCGATGGCCGTGACGTTGATTCCGCCGTCCGGGGTGGACGCCTCCACGCGTACATCGGTGAGGCTGTCTATGCGAATATCACCGGACTGGCTGGCATGTGCTGCGACGCTGGCTGCGCGGGTCCGGCCGCTGACGCCCAGTTGTGCGGTGGCGGTAACGAGCGGAGCTTCAAGGTATCCG
>JALQWE010000830.1 GCA_023258825.1 Planctomycetaceae bacterium
GGTGGCGACGGGATATCTGGAATCGCGGCAGCAAGCGCGCATTGGATCGCGGGCGACGGGTCGGATTGAGGCGGTGCTGGTGGAAGAGGGGTCGCGGGTTTCGACCAACGACGTGCTGGCCATACTGGAGCATGCGGATCTGGATGCGTCTCTGGCGGCAGCGGAAGCGTCAGCAGCGCGATGTCGCAGTGAGTTACAGGAGCAGGATGTGGAAATCCAGCGGGCGCTGCGGGATTTTCAGCGAGCGGAAAAGTCGTTGGCGGCCAGGACCATGACGGCGGCTGAATTTGACACGGAGAAGTTTGAGCACGACGCCGCGATTGCACGACGATCGTCCCTGGAAGCGGCCTTGCAACTGGCCGAAGCGCGGGTTCAGGAAGCGAAGCAATTGCGAGAGAATATGTTTGTGCGAGCGCCGTTTGCGGGGACGGTGATTTCGCGGGATGCGGAATTGGGAGAATCGATCATGCCTGGTGGCATGGGCGAGGCCTCCGGTCGTGGCTCTGTGGTGACGTTGGCGGATCTTGAGCATCTGGAGGTGGACTGTGACGTGAAGGAGGACTTCATCAGTCGAGTCACTCAGGGGCAGACCGCGGAAGTGGCGGTCGATGCTGTGCCGGGGCGTCGGTATCGGGGCACGGTACGGAAGATTATCCCGATGGGAGATCGTGCGCGTGCGACGGTGAAGGTTCGCGTTGCCCTTGTGGACGCGGATGCGAGTTTGTTTCCGGAGATGAGCTGCACGGTTTATTTCCTGTCGGACGAAGCGAAGGAAAGTGCGGAGTCGGAGGTTTCGCGGGTGTTCTGTCCGAATGACGCGATACAGCAGGCGGGTTCCGAGAATTATGTATGGATCGTGGCTGCGGAGGATCGACTGCGTCGAGTGGTGGTGCAGTTGGGTGAGAAGAAGGAAGACCGCACGGAAGTGACGTTGGGTTTGCAGGGTGGTGAAAAGGTCGTCGTGAGTGCACCGCAGGATTTCCGGGATGGCCTTGCTGTGCGGACGGCGCAGTGACCAACCATGGTGTTGGTGGCCCTTCAGTGAGTTTGCCGGACAGAGTGCTGGTGGGTCTGGAGTTGTTTTTGTGGGGCGGTCTGAGTGATCAGGAAGTGTCATTGCGGGCTGAGGGAAACTGTCTGAGAAGAAGTTCGGCGGGGAATCGGGTGGTTGAACAACCGCAACAAAGTGGCCTGGCAGGAGTGCGTCAGTGACAGAGAAGTCGGGGAATCCTATTGTTCTTGTCCGGGATGTCAGCAAGGAATTTCGTCGGGACAAGCTGACGATTCCGGTGTTGAGCGGGATGAATCTGCAGTTGGACGAGGGCGACTATCTGGCGTTGATGGGGCCCTCGGGGTCGGGCAAGACGACACTGCTGAACCTGATTGCGGGCCTGGACCGTCCGACATCGGGCGAGGTGATTGTGTGCGGCCAGAATCTGGGTCGATCGTCCGAGGGTGAACTCGCCAAATGGCGATCGCGGTATGTGGGCTTCATTTTTCAGATGTACAATCTGATCCCTGTGCTGACGGCCTATGAGAACGTGGAGTTGCCGTTGACGCTGACATCCTTGTCGCGACGTGAGCGGGACGAGCATGTGCGAGCGGCGCTGGAGGTTGTTGGTCTGGCGGACCGGATGGATCATTATCCGCGTCAGTTATCGGGTGGGCAGGAGCAGCGCGTCGCGATTGCTCGTGCGATTGTGACGGACCCAACGTTACTGGTCGCGGACGAGCCGACGGGGGATCTGGACGCGAAATCTGCGGGTGAGATTCTGGATCTGATGCATCGGCTGAACACGGACTTCCGGAAGACGATTGTGATGGTCACACACGATCCGAACGCGGCGGCGCGAGCGCGACGAATACTGCACCTTGAGAAGGGTGTGCTGGTTGCGGACGTCTCATCGGGCAGAAAGGGGTGACAGCAGGATGAAGACGCTGATTTACATCTGGCGGAACGTGCGTAG
>JALQWE010000082.1 GCA_023258825.1 Planctomycetaceae bacterium
GGATGGGAATGCCGGGCATGGGGATGCCAGGAGCTGCAGGCAGCAGTTACCCTGGATCTGGTGGATATGGAAGCATGCCGGGAATGCTGGGCGGGGCAGGCCTGAGTGGTGCTGGGGTTGGTGGATCGTCGCTGCAGGGCGGTGCAGGTTACGGTGGCGGAGCGCCTTCGTCTGGCGGTGATGGCGGTGCGTTGCTCAGCCCCGCTGGAGCAGCGGGTGCTGCGCCTCCTGCTGGACTCATGCCGCCTCAATCCAACCTGAACCCACGCCCGATGGATTCTCTGGAAGCCATGGTGATGGAAATGGCCACGGCGTGGCAGTCTCAACCGGGTGTGGGGTCGATTCGTTCGGGCCTGCAGATTCCTGGTGCGGGCGCGGCCGCCGGTGTTTCTTCACCTCCGGATGACGGTATTGCGCCGGGAGGTCCCGGAATGCCCCCGGAAATGTCTGGCGGGCTTGGCATGCCGGGCGGGGCTGGAATGCTCGGTGGGATGCCGGGAATGCCAGGCATGCCTGGTGGTGATCTTTCGGGGGGCGACCTTTACGGAGGCGGCGGCATGGGCAATGCGCCGGCCGCAGCTGTGACGGGGGCTGCAGATCGCGAGTTTGTGACGGCGATTGTGGCTGGCTTGCTGCAGAATGGGTCCCCGGAGGCATGGCAGGGCGTGTTTGCGATCGCCTCTGGAAACGCGAAAACACCGCTTCCTCTGGAAGTGAATGCCGAAATTGTCACTACGGCTTTGTTCCGACGATTAGAAACCGATCAAGCGCAAGTGGAACAGATCCTGCTCGCGATTATTGACGGGACAGCACCACTGCCTCCGGAAAGCCGCGGTGCCTGTCTGCGGACCATTGCGGCAGTGTCCGGTAAAGCGGTAGACAAACTGACCGGGCTGAAGGCGGCGGGATCAGCTGAAGTCGAATCTGCTGGTGGAGGTGGATTCGGCGCAGCGGGCGACTTGCCTGGCAATACCGGCATGCCCGGGATGGCGGGAATGTCGGGCATGGCCGGCATGAGCAGTATGGCAGGCATGGGAAATCGGCCTGGCATGCCTGGCGCGGGAATGGCTGGTGGTGGCGGCATGCCGGGGCCTCCTGCGATGCCCGGGCTGCCTGGTGCATCCGGCATGAGCAGCATGGCAGGCATGGGCAACCGCCCTGGGATGCCGGGTGCTGGTGGCTTGTCTGGTGGAGGTGGCTTGTCAGGGGACGGCGCGATGCCGGGACCTCCTGCAATGCCCGGCCTTCCCGGCATGGGTGGCGCTCCGGGGATGCCATCAATGCCAGGGTCTGGTGGATTTGGCGCCGCGTCCGGGGCACCGGCAGCAGCCGGAACTTCGACGGCCGTCAGTTTGCCGGATGCGGTTGTCAACAAGGCGGCTGCATTTCTCTGGAGCAAGCCGTGCTGTGATGCAATTGCCACGCAGTTGAAATCTGCGACAGATTTGTCCCTGGCCGAACCCCTGCTGTCCCTCGCAGCCTCGATTCCTTCGCGGACTCTGCGTGAAGCCGCGTTCACGTTGTTCAGTTCGCTGCACAGCGCCGGAGCCGATGGGTTGAATAGTTCCGGGTTCTTCACCACCGCCGTCCACGATCCCGGCATGCTGGTCGTCCTGAAAGCTCTGCCGCGTTCGAAAGCCAGCAAAGGTGATGACGGCAAACCTCCCATGGATTCGTGGGCAGTCTCTGGTCAGCAGATGGTGCTGAACTACGTGGATCAGTTGCGCAACATGTCGATGGCGCCCGGTGGCAAACTCGTCCCGAACGCGAAGGGGTTCCCGATGCGAGCTCACCGTAACGCCGAGTTCGATTATGTGGGAATGATTCGCATGGCTCCTCCTCAGGGCGCCCCGGCGGACTCCGGTCTTTCTGAAACTCGTGTTTACTACGCCCGCGCGTCGTTCAGTCCGAAAAAGGCCAAAGAACAGCAGGACGTGATGAATCATTACAAGTCCGGATCCAGCGGGATTCAACGTCCGGACGAAGCCCGAAATCTGACCTGGCTGGACGGTGTGAAAACCGGGACCGGTGGAACTCGACGATCTATCGACGTGGTGATCCGTTCCGGAAAAGTAGCGGCTCCGACTGGTGGCGGCTTCCCCGGCAGCGGCGGATTTTCCGGAGGGCTGGGTGATGATCTTCCCGGCGGTGCTGGTATGCCGGGACCTGGCGGGATGCCCGGGATGCCTGGGATGCCGGGTGGCATGGGCGGTGGCGGTGCAGTGGGCGGCGATTACACGATCGAAGTGGTCGTGGTGGAGATTGCTGACCCGAAAGGCGATTCTGCTGCGGACGCTGCATCCACATCGGGGGGACAGTAAGCAGACGGGGGATACGCGGTCCAGGCGATCTGTGGCCGTACGAATTCTTCCTGAATCGGTCGAGAAAATATTGTGAACGAGTGCCTCTTTGGTCCTCAGAAGAGTGAGTTTGACGACCATCTGCATCCTCTGGTTGACCTCAGAAATGGGGTTAATTTCTGAGGATTATGCTGGTGAGCCGATAATGAGACGTGTTCTCGTCTTGTTTTTGCGTTCCTGGGGCCGATTGTCTTGTCAATCCGCTGAAAAGGTTCTAAACTCCGCCAAGCCGAAGGGCAGATAGCTCAGTTGGTAGAGCACAGGACTGAAAATCCTGGTGTCGGGGGTTCGATTCCCCCTCTGCCCAGTTTCATTGAACCTCTGGTTCATCTGATATTCAAAGGCTCAAAGAAAACCTGCCAGAACAGCAATGTTCTGGCAGGTTTTTTGCGTTTCAGGGCGAGCGGTGCCGCGTAAGCCCACCGAGAATCGAGCCCCGTAAACACTACGAAACGCTAACAAAGCGGACGACCAGGGGGGGCTGAAGTGACTGTCAGGGAGTGTCAGGCTGAGCGCTGGCAGAATCCTGAGACCGCTGGCGGTGGAATTCCGCTTGTCGCCGCGTCGCGTCGGTGGCTGGTTGCAGGCTGCTGAAGTATTCGGCCAGCAGTGCGTGGGCGGGTCGGCAGGCTGGGTTCAGGTCCAGCACAGACTGCAGGGCCACAACGCCATCCTGCGGATCCCGATAACGCAGCATCAGTTCACCGCTGCGGAGCCGTGTGGCTTCATCGTTTGGAGTTGCGGCGATTTGATCTTCCAGTTGTCTGAGTTCTGCGAGAGCCCCCCGGAATTCCTCGACTTTTGCGAAGGTTGCGGCCGCCTGCTCCTCCTGGCCCAGTTGTCGCTGGCACTGCGCCAGAGTGAACAGGGCGTCATCGGCCCATGGCCGGATCGTCAGCGCTTTCTGCAGTGAATCCGCAGCCTCGGCCATACGGCCTTCTTCAAAATCCATGCGTCCGAGGGCGATCAGCAGCGGGGCATCATTCTGTGCCAGTGGTCGGGTCTCGGTCAGCACGGCTCGCGCGCGATCCGGATCACCGATGGCTTTCATGCATTCGGAAAGACCAACGGCTGCTCGACCAGCCATGGCAGGAGTGCGCAACGCCTGCTCAAACAGAGGAATGGCTTCGCGCTGCCGGTGCGTGTCTGCGTAAAGTTCGGCGAGGCTGATGACGGGGTCGACCCAGTCCGGGCTGCGTCGGATCGCTTCCAGAAAGTCTGCTTCGGCATTGGGGAGTAATTGCTGCAATGCGGACACTCGACCACGCACATACCACGGAAACGGGTCCTGTGGGGCATCCTTCATCAGGGCGTCGATCAGTGTGCCGGCTTCCCGGTAGCGCTGGTTGCGGAGGTAGCCGATCACATACGAGGCACAGACATCCAGATTGTCACCGGTCGTGTCCCTGAGGAGTCGCGAGAGGTACGGGGCGGCGGCAGCCATCTCGCCGCTTTGGGCCTGAAACAGGATTTGCTCGCGTTCGATCAAACGTGGTTCGGCACCGCGGGCTGCAGCGTCGGCGATCGCCGCCTGAATCTGTTCCGGGACTCCCAGACGGCGGCTGGCCTGACATTTGAGAAGCGCGGTGTCGATTCGTCTGGCACCCAGCCATTCAGCAATCTGCAGCCATTGCAGGGCTGTTGCCGGTTGCTGGGCTGAGAGACTGTGACGGGCGAGGGCATGAAAGGCCGGCGGCCACCAGGAGTGCCGAGTGACAATCGCGACAGCACAGGCCACCAGCAGCCAGCGGGTGCGGCGTGAGAGCCGGCGTGTTCTTCCGGAGTTTGCTGAACGCGGGAAACGCGGTGCGTCGGGAGAAGAATTCGGCCTGATGCTGTTCTGCGGTCCCGGATTTCCCGTTTCTCTCTCTGCTTCTGTCACGGTATTATGTTCCTGTCAGGAAAACAGAGACGAATGGATCGAAGACGGTTGGCTCTGAAACTGTGCGGCAGATCTCTGGTACGCTCAGCTCCCGCTGAAACGTCCGGACTGGTTGACGCTGCGGTTTTGGGTGTGTTGGGGGTGACCCGCTGTGCCCGGAATCGACCTGCGACTGCCGTCAGCAACCCAGCCTGCAGGACCGTATTCGTCCGCATTCTGCCGCTGTGTCCTCCGGGTTGTGGATGATCCGGGCTCAGCGGCAGAGTCTTCGGACGACGGCTCGGAAACCTCTTCTACACTCTAACAGGGACGCCGCCTCATGGTCAACAGGCTGCAGAATCAACACGGTGGGCTTCTGGTTCGTGCCAGTCTGCCGCTCATGACGGGCATGCTTCCGGTCGTGTTGCTGCTGGCTGGTGCCGGCTGCGATTCCGCCGGGTCATCCTCGGCACGGCCGCCTGTCAGTTCTGCTCCTGTTGCGGACGATCAGGCCGTCACCGCTGCAGTCAACTCCTTCTGCGGCGCCTGCCATGCCGTTCCCTCGCCGGACAGTTTTCCACGCGATGACTGGTATCAGGAGGTTCAGCGGGGATTTGATTTCTACTACCGCTCAGGTCGCAAAGATCTCACGGTGCCTGTGCAGTCCGAGATTGTCCGTTGGTATCAATCTCGTGCTCCTGAGTTGCTTCCGGCTGCCGAGGCGGCGAGACGGTGACGGATTCATCCGTGCACTTTACTGCCGTTCCAATGGCGACCCCGGGCAACACGATCAATGGAGTTGCTGCTGTTTCCTTTGTTGGGCCGATTGATTCCCCGGACAATCCACAGCCTCAGGCAAAAGCCACACCGATCCAATTGCTCTGCAGCGACATGATCTCCGGGCATGTTCGGCGGATGGACGTGACCGGATCATTGCTTCACGACTTTTCGGGCATCGTGCGTCATCCCGCGGCAGCCCGAATTGCCGATCTGAACCAGAACGGTCAGCCGGATCTGATCCTCGCTGACCTTGGCAGTCCTCTGCCGGAGGATCATGATCGCGGGAAAGTTGTCTGGATCGCGGATTACGAAGCGGCCAGCACTCCGGTCATCCTGCTCGACAAAGTTGGGCGAGTTGCTGATGTGCGGATCGGGGACATGGATGGTGACGGGGATCCTGATGTGCTGGCGGCCGAGTTTGGCTGGTATCGAACAGGAGGAATTCACCTGATCCGAAATCAGCGATCGGCGGACTCTGTTTCGACGTGGACATCAGAACGACTGGATTCACGCGCGGGCCCGATTCATCTGCCGATCGTTGACCTTGATCGCGACGGTCGACTGGATTTCGTTGCTCTCGTCAGCCAGGAGCATGAGGTGGTCGAAGCCTTTCTGAATCGGGGGGCGTCCTTTGAACGGGTTCAGTTGTTTGCGGGGGCCGACCCGTCGTGGGGTTCCAGTGGCATTGAGCTGACTGACTTTGATGGTGACGGGGATGACGACATTCTCTACACCAACGGTGACACGTTTGATTCCAATCTGGTGAAGCCGTATCACGCCGTTCGCCTGCTGGAAAACACCGGCTCGCTGAAATTTGAGCCGCGGACTCTGGCGGCTCTTCCCGGAGTCCACCGGGCCCTGCCTGCTGACATTGATCTGGATGGAGACATGGACATTGTCGCAGCGGCGATTCTGCCACAACAGACCCTGCGTGCCGCACGTCGGGACGATCTGCAGGCGCTGATCTGGCTGGAACAAACAGCCCCCGGCAAATTCTCGCGACACCTGATTCAGGGGGGCAGTCCGATTTATGCATCCGTGTTTCTGGCGGATATCGATCAGGACGGCGATATGGATGTTGTCGCCGGATGTTTTGATGAATCCAAACGCGAGGGCGCACAGCTGCTGCACGTCTTCGCCAATTCTGCCCGCTGATTGCCAATCCGTCCATGCAATCAACTAAGCAAGGAACCGGCCCGCCTTGGACAGTATCAGCCTGCGCTAAGGCACACGAGAAATCAGGCGAGACGTTTCAGTTTGTGAGTCCGCTTCCAGAATCATCAGATGCTGATTCCGAGGCGGGTTTTTCAGCGTCTGGCGAATTCCTGACGGCCACTGAATTTCGAGAGTGATCTCGGTTGAGGTGCGGGGAATGGCGAACAATACCGCGTCACTCTGCGACGATCCGTAGCTGCCGCCACCTTTGATGAAGCGGGTCTGAGTAGTCGCGGCGATCAACTGGATCCTGGCCCCCACGGGATCGCGCGCCGAGGAAACGCCGATCAGGTGGACCCCGATCCAGTCGGGTTGGCGGCCCGGCGTGGTGTTCTCCAGCAGTCCCGCAGGCTGATTGGTGCAGGAGATGGCGAGATCCATATCACCGTCCCAGTCAAAGTCCGCCGCCACGGCTCCGCGGCCCATGTGCGGTGTCGTCATCCAGGACCCGGCCGCGGCCGCAACGTTCGTCAGCCGTTTTCCCTCGGTGTTTTCCAGCAGCAGTGGTGTCTGGTTCAGCGGTGCGTTCCGTGGGTAGCGAATCACATGGCCGTTGGAAACAAAGATGTCCTCGTCGCCGTCCCGATCAAAATCCTGACAGGTGGTTCCCCAGCCGACGTACATGGCACCAATCGCATTCAATCCGATCCGCTGACTGATGTGCCGAAAGACCATGCCGCCGGCATTCTGGTACATGGCGTTTGATTCACGTTCGTAGTTCACCACCCAGATCTCGGGCAGGCCATCGCTGTTGAAGTCGCACGCGTCTACTCCCATGCTTCCATCGGGCACACCGAGACTGCTGAGGCTGGAGCCGCTACCGAGCGAAATATCACGAAGTTTGCCACTACCGGTGTTCTCATAGAGAAAATTGGCGACTGTATCGTTGGTGACGTAGACGTCGTTGTCCCGGTCGTTGTCGAAATCTGCCACAAGGACACCGAGCCCCTTGCCTTCAGCGGTCAGCGGAATTTCGGCTGACGCATCCTGAAAGGAGCCGTCCCCCAGACTGAGATACAGTGTGTCTGTCAGTCCGGTGTAACTGCGGGGCGGACAGATTTCGCGACCACCATTCGGGCCACCTTCGCAGAAGGGATCGTTTTCCCACGACCAGTTGACGTAGTGTGCCACGTACAGGTCCGGGAACTGATCTCCATTGATGTCGCCCCAAGCCGCGCTGCTGCTCCACTGCGTGTCATTCAGACCAATGGACTTGCCCAGTCGTTCAAACGTTCCATCACCAAGATTGTGATAGAGTTCAATTCCGCCGTAGCCCGTGACTGCAAAGTCTGCGAAACCATCCTGGTCAAAATCCGTACGCGCGATGCCATGGCTGTAGAAGGAATTGTCAGAAACTCCGGCGACACTCGAAACATCCGTCCACTTCCAGTCGACAACGCCTCGAAACAACCCCGTTGGATGCGGCAGAATGGACGGTTTCTGAAAGTGACCACCGCCTGCAAAGCAAAGGTCTTCGTGACCGTCACGGTCAAAGTCGAAGGCTGCAAGCCCACCGCCGAGCGATTCGAGAATGGAAAAATGTCCGGCTTCCTCGCCGTTGCGATACTGAAACGACAGGCCACTGTCTGACGTGCGTTCATGAAACATCCAGCCGGTTTGCACACCGATTGATCCGGCTGTGTCAGCCGCTGCATTGACCGGTGGCTCTGCAGATTTCTCTGCTGTCGGCGTCTTCGGATCCGGCGAATCCGCACAGCCGAAGACAAGCAGCCATGCAAAACAGACCGGAACGGACAGCAACCGCAGTGACTGCATGGCAAGCTTTCTGTGGAGTGCCAAAACAAAAAACAGCAGAGTCCGATTGCTGACGTCAGGCGAGGGGCCTCACCGTTGCCGCAGGACTGTCATCCTTGAGTGGGTTGCTGCGTTGCGGTCACCGTCCGGCCATCGGAGGAACCATGTTCAGTCTGTTTCGCTGATCAGTGTGACGCGTTTGATGTAGTCCAGATCGGGGAACGCAGTGCTGAGGTAATCGTTGCCGCGTTCTTCGATCATCTGCTGGTTGGGGTTTTCGCCGTACTGGGGATTGATGCCTTCCACGTTGTGCATACCTTCGATGACACGAGCGAAGGCGGCAAATCCGCTGGCATCCAGGGAGGTATTGTCGGCGTAGTTGATGAACAGCTGAGTGGTTCGAGTTCCGGGCCCGGCGGTGGCGAAGGTCAGGTAACCGGTGAGATTGCTTTGCACCACGGGATCATCCGGGATGTTGCGGTTCCACTTCTGGTGCACGGAGGGGGAGCCGTTGATTCCGAACTGCACGACGAACCCGGGTACGACACGGAAAAACCTGCAGCCCTCGTAGAAGTTGTCCTTCACCAGCTCATAAAACCGCTGAGCACCGCGTGGGGCCCAGGCACGATTGGCTTCGACCACAAAGTCGCCCGCCGTGGTTTCAAACTTCACACGGAACGTGCCGGATTTTTTCGGCGCGGACTTGTCGTTGGGGTTGTCTCCGAGGTCGAGCGGCAGGTCCTCGGGATTGGGGGCTGGCGGAGCGGGTTGCTCCATGGCCTTTGCCGCTTTTTCGTAAACACCAAGGCCCGGCGGCAGTGCACTTTTGGGGGCCTGTTCTGAACAACCGCTGAGTGTTGTCAGCAGCAGCAGCGGGGTAAGAATGAGCATGAAGGATTTGGTTGGCATGGCAGAGCAGTTCAGCGTGATGATGGACACGAGTCACAGGACGACGAGACGTTGTGTGCACGGCGACCAGAAGGGCAAGTCGGAGCGGGATCAGTTGCAGCATCTGGTGCGCTGACTGGAATCTCAAAGAGTTCGCCGGCTTTGCCTGTTGGCGAAAAGAAAGAAAGTTCATCGCCTAGATCGACACCAAAAAACTTTTCAATATCTGCAGTTAATGGTGAAACAAATTCAAAGTTGCCATCAGAGTTTTTTGAGTAGCTAACTGCGATTGCATCTGCAGATGATGCCGCTTTGATATCAAGCGATGCGTGAATTGGTAGAGCTGACATGATTGGTAAGGCTAGTGCCTTGGAAAAGGATTTACTTCTTAACGAGGGCAACAGCGGCGTGTAATGCCGCACTGAGGTTATTCGCCTCTTCCGCGTTCATTTCGACGACGAGACGTCCGCCACCTTCTAGAGGGATTCGCATAACCAATGAGCGGGCTTCCTTTGTAACCTCCATTGGACCATCACCAGTGCGGGGTTTCATGGCTGCCATGTGGGGACTCCTCTAATAGGTTGACTGCTGTTTGCTGCAAGGGGATAAGTATCTCGTACAAAGCGGCTATGTGTGAAATCGAAAAAACTGGTTATAAGCCCAAAAGAGCGCTCAATCGAGCCTTTCCCTGGTTAATAATCGCTGCAACAGAGCGTTCCGGAACCCCTAGAAGTGATGCGATCTCTGCCGCTGACATTGATTTGAGATAGTGCAACGTCAAAATAATGCGCTCTTCTTCAGGTAGCGAAGCAAGCGCATCAGCCAAGGTCTGCGGTTGCTTGCTCATTCCCTAAGGTTACTTCCTTTGGCGAAGCTGACGACTGAGGTTCATCAGTGAGATGCGCACGCCAGCGTATAAACCTGGCGCAATAAGAAGGAATACCGCTCGCGGGGCAAGAATCTCTTCTGACCAATCAAAGCGAGTTGTCTGCACATCAATTGCAGTTAATTGGAATCGACCGGTGCCTTTAATGACTTTGCCGGTATGCACGACATCGCAAATAAATGGCGGCTCCCATCGCGTTACCTGCATGTGGTCCATGACTCCGAGTTTTCCAATTCCGGTGAAGGCGGCAATTGTCGTGCCAACACCTTCGCGAATTTCAGATGTCACATCAACAGTTGTTTGCAGCATCCAATCTCCTTGCGACTCCCAATCAGCAAGTGATGCCCAGACTTTTTTAATTGGTGCTGCGATCACAAGGCTCATCGCAATGTGATTACTTCTCATGCACCACAAGCTTTCAGTGCATCTTCTACTGTGGTCGTCCACTGAACAATTTCACGCATACCTGGCTTAATAAATTTCTCATCTTCCAAATGAACAATCAATTCATGTAGTGGTGCATAAATTCCAAATGGATCAAGAATTACAACTGGCTTTGTATGAAACTTGAGGTAATGACCAACCCAGATTTCGAAAAACTCTTCAAGGGTGCCAGCACCACCAGGCAAGGTAATAAATGCATCGGAAATATCGGTGATCATATGTTTGCGCTGGCCCATAGTTTCAACAACATGAAGCTCATCGTTGTCGTGGTCTGCAAATTCAATATCAACTAAGGCTTGTGGAATTACTCCGACTGTTTTACCGCCGCCATCACGTGCACCACGAGATACCGCGCCCATCATTGAAATATGTCCTCCACCAGAAACTAATTCATTGTTAGTTGAGGCGATCCCCTGTCCCAGTTGATAGGCCAGGTCTACATACTTGTTATGGATCGTTGGTGATGAGGAACAAAAGACGGCAATACGCATGCGGCTAACAATAGAGGCTAGGCTTAGGACATGACGAC
>JALQWE010000831.1 GCA_023258825.1 Planctomycetaceae bacterium
CACCTGACCCAACCGACATCAAAACGACTACACGCCGTCATTCATCCGACGACACCTCTGCTGCGGATTTTGCATCCGGCGGCGCGATGAACGGCAGGTACCGGCACCAGTCCCGGGAACGTCAGCAAGAAGACCCTGGCGAGTTCCTTGTATTCTGACGTTGGCTGGTGAGAATTCGGGAAGCGAGAGTGCGGAGTGTTGCCTGCGGACCGGTGACCTTCGCGTAATCAATGGTCTGCCCGGGAACCAGCCAGGAATTGGATGCGGATTATGGCCTCAGAACTACCGTCGGATCTTCATTTTGAAACCATGTGTGTTCATGGCGGAGTGCACAAGGATCAGCAGTACAACAGTGTGACGACGCCGATCTATCCCACATCCACCTTCTACTGGAACTCGCTCGAAAGTCATTCCGGCTACGACTACACACGTTCGGGCAATCCAACACGCAAGGCGCTGGAAGAAAATCTGGCAGCACTGGAAGGCGGTGCCGGCTGTGTTGCGACATCCACAGGCATGTCGGCTGTTCATTGTGCCATGGCCCTGTTCTCCCCCGGCGATCATGTGATCGCGCCGGCGGACCTGTACGGTGGAACCTTCCGTCTGTTTGACCGATTCCTTGCCGAAAAAGGATTGTCCTTCACATTCGTGGACATGACGAAGCCCGAACAGATCCAGGCAGCGTTTCGTCCGGAAACCCGAGTGATCTGGATTGAAACGCCCAGCAATCCGCTGCTGAAAGTCATTGACATTGCCGCGGTGGTCGCCCTGGCGCGGCAGCACAATGTCATGACGATTTGTGACAACACGTTCCTGTCGCCATACCTCCAGCGCCCGCTGGACTTTGGTGTGGACATTGTCATGCACTCAACGACGAAGTACATCAACGGTCATTCGGACGTAGTTGGTGGCTGTGTGATCTCACGAACCCCCGAAACGGCAAAACGCGTGGCGTGGATCTGTAACGCGCTGGGACTATCGTGTTCCCCGTTTGACGCGTGGCTCGTGCTGCGCGGTCTGAAGACACTGGGTTGCCGGATGGAGGCACAACAGGCGTCTGCGCTGGAGATCGCACGCTTTCTGGAAGCCCATCCCCTGATTGAACATGTCTATTATCCCGGTCTGGAATCTCATCCCCAGCATCAACTCGCCCGTCAGCAGCAACGGGGCTTTGGGGCGATGCTGGCCTTTGACACTCGGGATGGCCGCAGTGTGGCCGAACGTGTCTGTATGAAAACACGCTTGTTTGATGTTGCCGAATCGCTCGGTGGTATCGAATCGCTGATCTCATTCCCGGTAACGATGAGCCACGCCTCCATGACACCGGCTGCCAGGGCTGCCGCCGGGATCACGGAGAAGACCGTGCGAGTCTCAGTGGGACTGGAGCATTGCGCGGATCTGATTGCGGACCTGCGACAGGCTCTTGACGCCCCAACAGGCACCTGAAAACGCAACGCGTGTTTTGCATCACGTGTATCAGCCGCAGGATGGCCAACGCGGGCGAAGCCTGAGAGGGGGGCGCGCTTGCGGTGCCAGTTTGTTACGGCGGCTGTTCACTGTCGAATCCATCAGACAACCATGCCTCTGTCAAGCGGCCCGTCACACCTCGGAACTCCCCGTTTGTCGATGTTGAGCGAGCCCTCGTTGGCAAACGGCGGCGGAGTTCATCATAGTTGCGAGGCATCACGTTGACTGCCGTTGTCGGGCATGGCCCGCCCTTGGCCCGGACAGCCATCCGAAACGACCGGTCGGGAATGTTCCAGCTATGCGCATGTCCAGTCCCTTTCGGCCAGCGCTTCAAGGTGGTGATGCAGGCAGGTCTCGCCGGGCATCTCCCCCCATGCAAACACGAGGTTCCTGGCTGTGATACAAATCGAAAATACCAACAGAAAACCGGCCAATTCCATCGAAAAAACCGATCCCACAACTCAGTGGAAGCTGCAAGTGTTGCCAGAGTGCGTGGTC
>JALQWE010000832.1:0-1695 GCA_023258825.1 Planctomycetaceae bacterium
CCGAGCCCACGGCCGGACTTTACAGCCCGGGCCCGGGTGGTGTTGTCGGCGCGGATCAGATGCGCGAGCGTGGCTACATCGATATCGCGTTTTATGCCGGTGAAAAGCCCCTCGATGTGGATTCCATTCTGGACACAGAGCCCGAGTTTGTGCTGTGGCTGCCCGACGGCAGCTCCCTCGAAATCAACTCCGAACCCACCCGTGTCACCGACGCCACGGAAGACCGCGTCTACCGTTACACACTGCCGGACGACATTGACTGGGCACTGGGGGAATACAAGATCGAGTTTCCGGAAGGCGGGGTGCTGGACACAGAAGGCACAGGAAGCCTCGGCGAGGAACAAACCTTCACGGTCTCGTCAGCGCGTGCCGAACTGGCGAACTCCGCCATGGGTGAAGTCGATGTCATGGGGCTCAATCGCGACGGCTATTTTGTCGTGCGTTTCCTTCCGCTTGACGGCGCCAATCTCGACCTCACCACGATTCTGGATCAGCCGGCCGCGTTCATTCTCAGCGGGGCGGCCGCTGCCGGAGTGCGCGTCGATGGCACAGGTCAGCAGGTCGATCCCAACGACCCCTTCACCTTCCGCTACCGCTTTTCCGGTAGCTTTGGTGTTGGCCCGGTGACGGTGGAATTTCCCGCTGGCACGTTCAAGGATGACCTGGGCAACGAATCCGAAGCCTCAACACACGTGCTGACCGTGACTGGCCCCACTGCGCAGCTGCTGTCCCTCAGTCGCGACGTCAACCAGCTGAATGCGGATGGGTTTGTGGAAGTCTGGTTCCGTCCCTCCGGAGACGGCATGGTTAATCTCGCTTCCATCACCGACGAAGCTGTGGAATTCACGATCACGGGGCCGGGTGCCGCCGCGGTTTCGTTTAACGGTGTCGCTGTGGCCACGGATGCCCCTGAGATCTTCCGCTACTTCTTCACCGGGCAATTCAGTCAGGCAGACCTGAAAATCTCCTTCGTGGAAGGATCATTTTCCGACAGCAATTCAATGACAAATGCACCAAAGACGGATGATTTCCGAATTTTGGGAGCAACAGGGGTTCTGGAATTTCCGACACCTGGAACCGCGGGCATCAGCGCGCTCAATCAGCGGGCTTATATCGACGTGACGTTCCGCCCCAGTTCGGAGAAGACGCTGGATCTGGCGTCGATTCTGGACGACGGTCCCGAGTTTCGGCTGGTCGGGCAGGCTTCGCTGGATGTGGACGTGTCCGGTGTCCCGATGATTCTCGGGCCGGACGGCAACCCGCTGGGGGGCTTGCCGGACACTGTGGAGCCTGGTTCGTACACGTTTCGCTATTCGTTCGAGGGCACGTTTGAGCCGGGTGAGTTCGAACTGGTGTTTATTGAAGACTCGCTGCTGGACATCAGCGGGGCCAGTCTGAGTGAAACTCGCTCCACGGTGAATCTGGAAGAGCTCGGCGGGCTGCTCTTCTGGCCGGCCCACGAATCGAATGTCGGCCGTAACACTCTGAACAACACCACGACCGGCGCATTTATTGAAGTTGAGTTTCCGGATACGTTTGGCGTGGGCATCGACGTCGCGTCGCTGGAAGATGATGAAGACGAAATTGAGTTGTACGCGCTGGATGAAGACGGTGAAGAAATTCCGGTTCCGCTTGTCACCGGCATCGATGGCATCCCCACGACCACGGACGGCAAGACGTGGCGTTATCGCTTCT
>JALQWE010000832.1:1705-1964 GCA_023258825.1 Planctomycetaceae bacterium
TCGTGCGTTTCGTGGCCGGGACGTGGCAGGACAACGACGGCAATCTGGGAGTCGAATCGGTCGAGAATTTCAACGTTTACAGCAACGCGGCCAGTTTTGAGATCATTGTCAGTGGGGCGGCGGAACTGTATGCCGCTGTGGAAGACCTCAAACTACTGTCCCTCAGTGGCGAAGCCAGGCTAAGTATTGATATCGGCGAACAGGGCGACACCGGCCGCGTGCAGCTGGATCTGAACGGCCAGGCGGATGTGATGTACTT
>JALQWE010000833.1 GCA_023258825.1 Planctomycetaceae bacterium
ACACCATTGCCCTGGATCTGGCCCAGAGCCACGGCTGGCCGGTGGCGGTGGGGCTCGTGGGCCTGGTGCTGTGGCTGCTGCTGCGCACGGCCCAGGCGGGCATGGCCAACGACCGCTTGTTTGAGCGGGCCTGGTGGGCGGCCACCCTGGTGCTGGTGGCCCTGCATGCCACCGACATGCCCTTCTATGACAGCCGGCTCAACGTGGCCGGCTGGGTGCTGCTCTGCGGCCTGCACATGGCCGGCCGCCGCTCCGCCCCGGAGGCCTCAGGCCCAGATCACATCACCCCGGCAAGTCCCCCAGGGGCATGTCAGGGATTGCGAGTTCGATCGGGATCTTAAAAAGTCAATAGTAGAAAATGTTGAAAGTGTGTTAAAGTAGTGGCTGTGTGGTAACTTGGGGAACAGCGAGGGAGATTCGCATGGACGCGAAACAGGTGGCGATGGAGGCGGAGTTGTCCGAACTTTTGCAGCGAGCTTCAGAGGTGGCGTGTCGCCTGCAGAAACTGGAACAGGGGCGAGGGATTCCGCATTACGATCAAATCGAGTCGGCTGCCCATGAGGTCGGGCAGCGGCTCAGTCGGCTGGTTCAGAAAAATCGCGTCGGCGACGTTGCGGTAGAACACGCGCCCCAGCATGCCTGTCCGGACTGTCGCAGAAAGTGTCCGGTCGAGACGATGACTCGGCAGGTCACATCGATTGATGGGCCTGTCGAAGTCACTGAAGCCGTTGCCTACTGTGCCTCGTGTCGGAGGTCTTTTTTTCCCTCAGCGGAAAGCTCTGGGACTCGACCCGAGGGAATCGACGCCAGGGTTCAAGCACCAACTCGTGGTGCTCAACGCAGAACTCCGGTCGTTGAAGCGAGCGGCGATGGTGGCGGAACGAGTGCTGGGACAGAAGGTGTCGCCCAACACGATCGAGCGAATCTGTCTCGACGTCGCAGCAGACGTGCTGGCGGCGGAACGACGTGACTGGAAGAGTGTCATCACGGGTGAGATAACCGCGCCATCGGTGGCCATTGTTGAGTTCGATGGGGGGCGTATTCGAACTCGGAAAACGGGATGCGGTCCCGGAGTGCATCTCGAAGCCAGCGGCTGGAATGAAACAAAGAATGCGATCTTCGTGAGTGCCTTGAGCACCGTGAGTGATGTGGATCCGCAGCCTCAGCCGCCTCGCTGTTTTCTCGATCGCAACCATGTGGCGAAGCTCTCTGAGTCGACGAAAATCTGCGAAAAAACCAATAAAAACAGGCGTTCTGAGAACGATGATGTTGTCGCAGTTGATACAAATGAAATACAGGACGCCGCGAAAAACAACGACGCTCACAAGCCGCGTCGTGTCCTGCGTACGTTTCTTTCCAGTCTTCAGTCACCAAAGGAATTTGGTCGTCGAATGAAGCGCGAAGCCCAACGCCGCCGCTTCGATGAGGCTTCACGCAGAGCCTTCGTAGGAGATGGCCTGCCATGCAACTGGAAGATTCATCAGACACACTTCAAAGACTATGTCCCGGTTCTGGATTTCGTGCATGCAGTGACGTATCTGTTCGACGCTTCAGTGATCTGCTTCGGAAAAACGGATGCTGCGTGGTCCACGTATACCGACTGGATAACTCGTGCGTGGCAGAGCAATGTGACTTCGGTGATCGCCGAACTCAGGATGCATCAGCAGCGTCTGGGAGAAGCTGCGGCTGATGCCGATGCAGATGATCCTCGCGAACGACTGCGACTGACGATCGGGTACCTCGAAAACAACTCCGATCGCATGGACTATGCCAGGTACCGCCGCGAAGGTCTGCCGACAACGAGCGCGTGGATGGAATCCGCCGTGAAGGAGCTGAACTACCGGGTGAAAGGAACAGAAATGTTCTGGAACAATCCCGCAGGTGCTGAGGCCATTCTCTGCCTGCGAGCCGCCACACTCTCGGACGACGATCGACTTACCCGACTGCTCAAAAGACGCCCTG
>JALQWE010000834.1 GCA_023258825.1 Planctomycetaceae bacterium
GCTGTGGTCGCGCAATCAATGGAAGCGGGAACGCTTCGCGCCATCGTTTCACGTTGATGATCGCAACCTCGATCCACGCACCTGGTGTCGATTCCCCATTCTGTCCGGTGGCTTTCGACACGAGTTGAGTCAGCTGACTGTTGAGGCACCAGACAACGGCCAATCCACCTGACTCCTGGGGCCCTGGGATGACGAAACAGCGTGAATCTCCGCGATCGTCGCGTTTCGCTCCGACGAAACGAACGCACTGGATTTCCGCTCGCGAATTCAGCACGAGAACAACTCTGCGCAATCAAGCACAAACGACGCCGATTATTCACATCGCCTGCGAGTCGCCATCCCGGCTGTGACATCCCGCCCTCAGCTGGCTGATTGCTTACTCGCAGCCCTGTGCCAGTCGCTGATCGCTGACCACTGACTGCTGACAGCTAACCACTAACTCCAGCCGTTCACACGGAAAAGACGGGACTGCTGAGTGTTCCGGTGCTGTCTCCAAAGGATTCCTGGTGAATCCCCATGGAATGCAGAATGCTGAGAAACATGTTTGTCATCAGCGCTTCCTTTGTGCGCCAGAACGTGCCATGTTTCAGTCCCATATTGCGTCCCCCGGCGAGCAGGGTTGGCAGGTTGGTTGGGTTGTGAGTCGTGCTGCAGCCGCTGCCAAACAGTACAATGGTATTGTCCAGAACACTGCCCTGCACATCCTGGTACTGCTGCAGCCGTTTCAGAAAGCCCGCCAATTGTTCGCTGAGAAACAGGTCATATCGGGCGAACGCCAACTGTCCGTCCCGATCTGTGGCGTGAGACAGATTGTGGTGAGTCCTGTTCAGTCCCAGTTTGATTGGGAACGTATCACTGATCCCCATGCCGTCTTCGCGGTTCAGCATGAACGAGACCGACCGTGTGATGTCGGCGTCGAATGCGAGCGCAATCAGATCGAACATGTTGCGGTAGTATTCGTGTGGTTCACCTTCGTTGGTGGCATCCAGATTCAGGTGTGAGTAGTCCTGGGGTTTCAGGGGAATGTCGATCCATTTCTCCGATGCTGTGAGGCGGGACTCAATTTCATCCAGTGAGGTCAGGTACTGGTCCATCCGGTCGCGATCGGACTGACTGAGTTGTCGGTTGAGATTGCGAGTGCCTTCAAGCACCGCGTCGACCAGACGCAGGCGATTCTGAAGCTCTGCCTTGCGGGATTGCGCTGACCCGGTATCGCCGCGGAACAGGCGATCGAAGACACGGCGGGGGTTGTTTTCTGCCGGGATCGGCTTGCCCTGCAGATTGTACGAAATTGTTCCGGTGCGGGACAAAAACCCAACCCCGGCGTCAATCGACAGCACCAGCGAGGGTTGTCTGCAGAACTGTTTGGTGTGCTGTGCAACCACCTGATCCAGAGCAACGGAGTTAAACATGCCCGGGCGTGGATTGTGCAGGGGGGCACCGGTCAGCCACATGTCCGAACACAGATGGGGATCGGCCTTCACGCCGGAGGAATGATGCAGGCCGCCGAGGAAACTGAGGTGTTCCCGGAAGGGACTCAGCGGTTCCGTGGATTTGCCGAATTCAAACTGAGCCCCCTCGACCTGTGGAAACCAGCTCCATTCACTGATCCCGTTGTCCGCATTCGGCAGCGACATTCCATTTGCGGTGTACATCGCGCAGAAACGTCGGGGCACCTGACTGGTGATCTCTTCGCCCATCGCGTCCAGAACCGGCAGCGCCAGTGAGACTCCGGCCAGACCCCTGATAACAGACCGTCGATGCAGCTTTTGCATGGGTGGGCACTCTTTTACACGGTGGAGAAGGCAGCGGGATGAACAACAGCAGAGAGCGGGGAGAGCAGCATTGCGGGCAGCCTGCCACTACTCCGGGTCTGCTTCAGTCTTTCGTTGGCGGCTGACGTGGTTGTCGTCCGAGGCCGGAATTGGCCCGAGAGTCTGTCGCAGGGGGATCGTCGTGGC
>JALQWE010000835.1 GCA_023258825.1 Planctomycetaceae bacterium
ATTCGGGTGGTTGTCATGGCAAGGCTGAGGGTCAGAACGGATTTCGGCTCAGTGTATTTGGGTATGACGCGGCAGCGGATCATGCGGCGATCGTGCTGGAGGGTCGTGGTCGGCGGGTGTTTCCGGGGGCTCCTGCGGCAAGTTTGTTTCTGCAGAAGGCGACGGCCGGGATTCCGCATGGTGGTGGCCAGAAGATTATTTCGGGATCGCGCTGGCATCGGACGCTGTTGAGGTGGATGTCGGAGGGGCTGGTGCTGGAGCCGGACAGTGGTGATCCGGTGGTGGAGATTCTGGTTGAGCCGTCAGTGGTCTCCTTGCCTGCGCGGGGTGTGCAGCAGCTGCGAGTGACTGCCAGGCTGAGTGATGGCAGTTTGCGACCGGTGACAACTGAGGCTGAGTATCAGTCCAATCAGGACGGGATAGCGGCAGTGGACCGGGATGGATTTGTGGTATCGACCGAGGTGCCAGGTGAGGCAGCGATCCTGGTGCGTTATGCGGGGCATGTGACGATCTGCCGTGTGACTCGCCCGCGGCAGTCGGGTCAGTTTCAGCGTCCGCCGGAGCACAATTTCATAGACGGTCTGGTGTGGGACAAGCTGCAGCAGCTGAATATTCAGCCGGGCGAGCTGGCGAGTGACGGAGTGTGGCTGCGTCGAGTGTTTCTGGACACGATAGGAACATTGCCGACCGCCGCTGAGGCTCGGCAGTTTCTGGACGATCCGGCCGGGGACAAGCGGCAGCGGATGGTTGAGCGTCTGCTGGAGCGTCCTGAGTATTCGGATTACTGGGCGCAGCGCTGGTCAGATCTGCTGCAGGTGGATAAGGACACGGTGACTCCTGAGGGCGCTGTGGCGATGACTCGCTGGATTCATTCCCGGATTGCAGCGAACGTACCTTTTGACCAGTTTGCCCGGGAGGTGCTGACGGCTCAGGGGTCGACTCTGGCGGAGTCTCCGGCGGGTTTCTATCAGGTGCAGGAGACTCCCGAGAAACTGGCTCGTGCTGTCAGTCAGTTGTTTCTGGGAGTTCGATTGGAGTGTGCGCAGTGTCATCATCATCCGTTTGAGAAGTGGGATCAGTCGGACTACTTTGGGTTTGCTGGTATGTTTACGGGAGTGGAGCGGAAGGCGGCTGCGGGCGGGGGGCAGAAGATCACTGCTCGAGCCGGAGCGGCATTGAAACATCCGCGGACTGGTCTGGATGTGGCTCCGCGTCCACCGGGAGCGGTGGACTGGCAGTTGCCGGAGCGGGGTGACTGGCGTCGGGGGGTTGCTGACTGGATGACGGGACCGGCGAATCCGTATTTTTCGAGGACGCTGGCGAACCGCATCTGGGCTCATTACCTGGGTCGTGGTCTGGTGGAGCCGGTGGATGATCTGCGGGCGACGAATCCGGCATCGAATGAGCCGCTGCTGGCGGCACTGGCGAAGCATCTGCAGGACACGGGGTATGATCTGCGGCGTTTCACGGCGACGGTGCTGAATTCGCGGGTGTATCAGTTAAGTGCCCGTTCGACTCCTGAGAATGCACTGGACGAGCAGAACTATTCGCATGCGGTCTGGAAACCTTTGCCGGCTGAGGTTTTGCTGGACTGTGTCTCGCAGGCGACGGGAGTGCCTGCGCAATTCAATGGCTGGCCGGTGGGTTATCGGGCGATTCAGGTGTGGGACAACAAGCTGCCGTCGGCATTTCTGGAGGTGTTTGGGCGACCGGCGCGGCAGACGGTGTGTGCTTGTGAGCGGGGGGTGGAGCCCAGCATAGCGCAGGCTCTGCACCTGATGAATTCTGAGGAGACGATGTCGCGGATTCACAGTCGCACGGGCACAGCGGCTCGTCTGGCAGCTGCGCCTCTGTCGGACAGCGAGCTGATTGAGGAGTTGTATTTGCTGACGTGCAGTCGTCGTCCGACGGAGGCGGAGCTGGAGCTGACGCGGCAGGTTTTTGCGGAGGCGGGTGACCGT
>JALQWE010000836.1 GCA_023258825.1 Planctomycetaceae bacterium
GTCCCAGCCCTCGGGCGTCGGCGCCACCGCGACGTAGGTCGCCACGGAGGCCTCCTCGAGCGGCCCGGGAGCGTCGCAGTAGGCGACGGCGACGCCTCGATGGATCTCGGGCATGTCGATGAGCCGCGTCTCCACGTCGGGCACCGACACGAGGTCGTGGTCGCGCACGAACGCGCTGGCACCGTCGAGGGCCGCCTGCATGAGCGGCAGGACGGTCGCAAGGTGTTTGAGTTTCAGCGGGGGCCGTTGTTTGCCAATGTGTTGCTGGCGGATGAGATCAATCGGGCTACGCCAAAGACTCAATCGGCCCTGCTTGAAGCGATGCAGGAGCATTCGGTGACGGTGGCGGGTGTAACACATCGGCTCACAGAGCCATTTTTCGTCATGGCGACTCAAAACCCGCTGGAGATGGAAGGAACGTATCCATTACCGGAAGCGCAGCTGGACCGATTTTTCGTGAAGCTGCTGGTGCGTTATCCCGGGGTCAGGGATCTGGAGCTGATACTGGATCGGACAACGGGCAGTGAGACGCCGGCGGCTCAGGCGGTGATGTCGGGCGAGCGGATTCTGGAGATGTCGCGGCTATCCCGGAGCATTCCGATTGCGGAGGACGTGCGGCGGTATGCGATTGCGTTGGTCGTGGCGACTCATCCTGACCACGAGTTGGCATCGGCGTCGGCGAAAAAATATGTGCGATATGGAGCCAGTCCGCGGGGATTGCAGTCATTGATACTCGGGGCGAAGATTCGTGCGATCCTGGACAATCGATATCATGTGGCGCGTGAGGATTTGCGGACGATGGCGTTGCCGGTGTTGCGGCATCGTATGATTCTGAATTTCGAGGGGCAGGCGGAGGGGATCAGCACAGACGACGTGATCCGTCGGATCTTTGGTGACATTCGGGAGGATCTGCTGTCGGCTGGTGGCTGAGAGCGGCTGAGTGGAGTCGGATCGGACCGGGCGTTGTCTGCGGGGGTGAGGATGTGAGTTCGACGTTGTTTCCGCCGGATTTCCTGACGCGACTGGAATATCTTTCGATTATGTCGAAGCGGGTATTTCGTGGTCAGTTGATGGCGCAGCGTCGGACGCTGCAGTCCGGGTCGGGGATTGAGTTTTCGGAGCACCGGGAATATGCGCCCGGCGACGACCTGCGCTACATGGACTGGAACATTTACGCGCGTCACGGGGACTTGCTGTTAAAGCGGTTTCAGGAGGAGCAGGATCTGCATGTCTACCTGCTGCTGGATTGTTCGCGGAGTATGAATTTTGGGGTGCCAGGGAAGTTTGATTTGGCCCGGCAGGTGGCTGCTGCGCTGGCTTATGTGGCCCTGGCAGACCTTGATCGCATCTCCATTGTGGCCTGTGCGGCGGGAGTTGTTCAGGAGTTACCGACGACGCGGGGGAAGGATCGGATCCTGAGTGTCCTGCAGTTTCTGGAGCGTCTGGAAACAGCGGGTGGCGATACCAATCTGACTCAGTCGATCAGTGAGTTTCTGCACCGCAGTCCACGTGCCGGATTGGCGGTGGTGCTGAGCGATCTGTTTGATCCGAGGGGGTTTGAGGGAGCGCTGGATCAGTTGCGTTATCGTCGATTTGACGTGCATGTGATTCAGTTGCATGCGCCAGCGGAGGCCAATCCCGGGCTTTTGGGCGATGCGGAACTGGTGGACATGGAAACGGGTGACATCCGTCGAGTGACTGTCACGGAGCACAACCTGGCGAGGTATTGCCGGATGTTTTCTGAGCATCAGCAGGCGGTGCGGGAGTATTGCCAGCGGCATCAGCTGGGGTGCACACAGGCATCGACAATCTGTCGGTTTGACGAATTGATCCTGGGGATGATGCGGACATCGGCGGCAGTGCAGTGAGGTGGTTGGGGAGTTTTCGGTTTTCGGTTTTCGGTGAGTGGTGAGTGGTGAGTGGTGAGTGGTGGTTTTGGGCTGCGAGCGATTTGAGTT
>JALQWE010000837.1 GCA_023258825.1 Planctomycetaceae bacterium
GCATCGAAAAGTGCGTCGAACGGTGGGCGACCGGGGACACACCACGGACCACCACCGCAGGATGCGGGGACACAGCACGAGCAGACAAATGCTGGTTCAACGGGGACACACCACGAGCCGCAGCCTCGATTGCCGAAACGATGTCCACATCGGCTGTCAGGGGCGTTTGTTGCGTGATGGAAGCGAGGTGGTTGTCAACAAAAAACGGTCGTCTCGGTGGGCTGACACTCTGCGCTCGCCCAAAAAAGCATTTCGGAGAGCTGCCGCCCGCTCGCCGGTGTGCGGGAGGGCGGTGGTGGGATGGCGAAACGATGGCAATATGGAAAATCAGGGTCGTTCTTTACTTGATTTCGGAGCAGTGTTCGTTTGCGGAATTCGCGAGGTAAAATCCGGCGCGATCGTTTCGGCGGAGCGAAACTCGACTTTCGCAGGCTTCACATCGTTTCGCCATCCCAGCCTCAGCCAAAACTCGCTTAGCCCACCTTTTCCCCCGCGGAATTACCACGCCCGCCGCTTTTTTCAGCGTTATGATTTGAATTCCCGCCGTGCGACTCTATCGTCTAAGACCGGGTCAGGCATCCGTTGCTCCCGGTGACCGCAGCCCGCCTTTTGGGGACAACACGTTGTTGCAGGTTGTCGGTTGAACGGTCTGCCTTCTGCAGTATTCCCTCCCATCGACAGGTTCGCAATTCAATGTCGAAGGCCACCGGATTCGGGTCACAGCACAGCGGTTACGGCAGTTTTTTCCGACGAAATTCTGATCGGCGAGTGATGGGATGAGCAGCTCAGACACAGCGTCGCCGTTGACCTCAGTAATTCAAGCCGACAGAACTCATCCCGTCGTTGATGTTCGCCACCTCGTAAAGACGTTTCCGTCCGCTGCCGGGCCTGTCCTGGCCGTCAGAGATGTGTCTCTGCAGGTCTTCCCCGGGGAAGTCTATGGATTACTCGGGGCCAACGGCGCCGGAAAGACAACGACTTTGCGGATGATGCTGGGACTGCAGCAGCCAACGTCCGGCACAGTGCGAATGGCGGGGTTTGACGTGACCGAAGATCCGTTGGCGGTCAAACGCAACGTGGCTCTCGTCTCGGCCAGTTCCGGTCTTTACCAATGGCTGACGCCTCGGGAAATGATGCTGTACTTTGCGGATCTGTACGAAATTCCCGCCGAACAGGCCCACCAGCGTGCTGAAATGCTGGCAGAACTTTTTGATCTGGGGCGGTTTATGGACCGCCGCTGTGCCGGTATGAGCACGGGCCAGCAGCAACGCGTCAACCTCGCACGCTCGCTCATGCACGACCCTCCCATCGTTCTGATGGATGAGCCAACGCGAGGCCTGGATATTGTCGGCAGCCGTCGAATTTTTGAATACACAGCACACCTCAGACGCCTTGGCAAGGCGGTGATCTTCTGTACGCATCGGCTGGATGAGGCTCAGCGTCTGTGTTGTCGCTTCGGGCTGATGTTTCAGGGCCGGTTGCAGCTGGAAGGCACTTTGCCGGAACTGCAGCAACGTACAGGTCGTGAACACCTCACAGACATGTTTCTTGACCTGGTTCCGCGGGATGTGGACAACGGGCATCCCTTGAACGCAGAAACTTCGCCGGGTGCGCCCGCGTTATCATCCCAGGGATTTGTTCAGTCGTCCGCACAGACCGGAGAACGGCGATGAACTCCTCGACATCCCGGGCCACCGCTGATGGAACACAACCAGCCCGTACCTCGCGGCTGCGACGCCTGGGTCGCCTTGCCCGCAAGGAAATTCGAGAATCGCTGCGGGATCGTCGCACGCTGATGACCCTGATCATGATGCCGCTGATTGTGTATCCGCTGCTGGGAATGGTGGTGCAGCGCTTCGCAGTGGCCCGCATCAATCCAAAGTCCCCCGACGCAATCGTGCTGGTGGATCAGCGCATTCCCCCGAATGAAGCCCGCATGATGCTGCA
>JALQWE010000838.1 GCA_023258825.1 Planctomycetaceae bacterium
AACAGACGTCTTAAAAAAAAGCAGGGTTGTGCAACTCCGCTGACATTTTCTAAGCATCGTATGGATTGTCTGGCCTGGAATTGCCGTGGGTGTGATGCGCATTGTCATAGGAACGTTCTCATTTGGTGTGCTGTGCAGATCATCCACCCCCCAAACGGAAGAGAGACCGGGTGGTGCATGAAATCTGGTCTGCTCTCCTTTGTTGCGACTGATCAAACGGCCAGATTCAGCAGGCTGCCGATTTTCTGGTCCAGTTCGGTTCGGTCGCCAATCCAGCGAACAATGCCGGTCAGTCGAGTCAAAGCGTCGACGACGGAAAAAATGGTCAGGCGCCCGTTACGGCTGGCCAGTTCCACTGCTTCCTTCGCCATCTTTCTCGGAATGCCTCGCTGTGCCAGCTTGTTCAGCACCGCATCCGCATCGTCACCCAGCGTACGCCGCATGGCCGAACGAATTGTGCTGACAAAGTGGTCCCGGCGGGCGTCACGGCGAGCGACCAGTTCGCGGATGCTGTGACGAATGTCGCTCAAGGCACTGCGGACGTTGGTCGTGTGCTTGCGCGAAACTTCCGTAACATCCACCGCGTCCCAGACAATGTGATTCGCACACACCGCCTGAAACCAGAACGTTTCAATTCCCACACTGCGACGGCCCACTTCGGAATTCCACAGAAAGAATCCCGGAGCAAACGCTTCGCCGTCAATCTCTGTCCAGCCCAGCGGGTCAATCAGGAACACAAACATGTCCTGCTCGCCGCAGTACAGGCCCGTTTTTCCCAGCAGTCCCTGCTGCGCCGGCTCAAATCCCTTTGCCGTGTCCTGCACAATCTCCAGCAGCTCGCTGTTGTACAGCCGAGTGTAGCTGGCACCGTGAATGGCTCGCACACTGTCACCTGCCGTCAGCAGCTGCAGCGGCTTGCCGGAACGCGGCAGAGTTTCCTGGAAGATACGAGTCGCGGTGTCGGCACTGACGCGGTTCACGGTTTCCCGATTCACCTTCGCCAGACGACACAGCTGCCCGAACGACCAGTCATTCATCTGGAAGGCCCCGTCCAGTCCCAGATTCAGCAGCAGCCCATCAGGACAGGCCAGCGGCTGCAGGCGACGAGGCATCTCCCAGCGGTCCATCGACTGTTCCCGTTCTCGCCGGCAGTGATCAAACAGATCCTGCAGGCTGTGGAACACTTCATCATCACCGCGAGCAAACAGTTCGCGGCTGGCCCGAGTCAATACGGTTGACATGACGTCTTCAACTTTCTGATTTCCAGAGTATCCAAAACACGGCCACGCCCACAAAGACGCAGCCCAACCTGAAGACCAGATTCTGCACCACCGGTCTCTCGCGCAGACGACAGGCCGAACGGCTGTCGCATCCGCGAGTTCCCGGAGGTCATGACTTCTACCCGCACCGTCTTGTCCCATGCCCGCGACTCCCCGCCGCAGCACTCAACCACCGTTATGGCCCCCCTGCCCACCGGCGTTGCATATCGCCAATCCCCGCTCCGCAAACGGGAATTTCCAATTTTTCCACCCCCTGGGAGGGCGAAGCTCCAGCTGAGCCGCAAACCCAGCCGACGGCCGCGTGCCAGCCCACCACCAAACCTTGCCTACAACTCATCGCCATCCGGAACCACCCGGCGAAACAGTTGCGACGGAGCCCCTCAACTGGCTCAAGGAGCAGCCCTGCGATTCGTGGGCTATCGGGAATTTGGGCTCATCGTTCCACGGCATCCAGCCAACCCCGCGAAGTCGCGGGGTTAGCGGTGGGGCTTCACTCAGAGTCACCGGGCATTGGGGCGGAGCCTGCCCGCGTGCCGGAACCGGTGGGCACGCCTCTTCGTGAAGCAGGTCACATTTTCGGCGGGTGTCATCATAACACCGTTTGTCTGCCCGAGGTTTGTGAGATTGGGGGTTTGGGAATTCAGGTTTTCCGCAGGGCGCAGCTGCC
>JALQWE010000839.1 GCA_023258825.1 Planctomycetaceae bacterium
AGCCTGACACTGACCGGAGCGGGCTCGTTCACCGTCTACGAAGATTCCGACACGCTGTTCAGCGGTTCGTCCTCGATTGGAACAGCCAGCCTGACGTCTTCCGGCAGTATCCAGAACGCCAGTGGCACCGCACTCACCATCAGCGGACTGGCCGTTCTGCAGGGCTCCTCCATCGACCTTGGAACTCAGACCGGAGACCAGATCAACTCGGGGACTCTGACTCTGATCGCCTCCGGCAGTGTTCGCCTCGTTGAAACGTCGGCGTCCGAACTTGTCGGCAACAACTCCGGCAGTTCGTTCTCCGTTACCTCCGAAACCGGCAACTCGACACTCACCGGCAACATCTCCACCAGCAGCGGCTCAGTCGTGCTTGAAGCCGGCCAGTCGGTGATCTTCGGCTCTGCTTCTGCCGTGACCTCCGCCGGCGGCAGCGTCACCATTTCCGCTGACTACGATTCCAGTGGCACGGCTGGTTCCGGCGGTGTCACAATGGCCGATGGAGCCAGCATCAATGCAGACAGCGGTTCAGTGTCTGTCGCCGCGACCGACAATATCACCATCGGTAATATTCAGTCTTCCACTCTGATCCGCCTGACAACAAGCCTCGGCAGCATCCTCGATGGTGGCGATTCGGAAGTCGACCTCGTCGGCACATCCGTCGTCCTGCGCACCAAATCGGGCATCGGCAGCGTGAATCCGCTTGACACGCAGATCACCAGCCTCGCTTACGTCAATACGTCGTCCGGCGATGTGAAGGTCAACAATCAGGGCGGTCTGACAATCACCGCCATCGACGGTGCAGCCGCGTCAAGCAACTCCGGCAACACCGTCCTATCGGCAACCAGTCCGATTACGTTTGCCGTCAATACAACACAGGCGTCGATTACCGCTCAGGCCACCGAGTCGGCTTCAACAGACTACGACAATATTACAGTTCTGGCGGGCATCGAAGTCGTTGCCACCACAGGCAATGTCCTGTTCGAATCCGGCGACCGAATTGTTCTCGAAGCCGGAGCAATTGTGACAGCCAACACAAGCGAAGTCATCTTCCGCTCTGGCTACGATGACTCCGACAACGATGGCAGCATGACGCTGGGCGGCATCATTAAGGCACCGACAGTCGGTCAGGTGATCACCCTCGATCTCAACCGACAACAAGGTGCGACGCAGGCCTCTACGGGTTCCATTCAGGCCACCAATCTGCGTCTGATCAGCACTGGCAATGTCAGCGGAACGTTCGCACTGGGTACCAGCCTGCTGAATGATGTCGATACCATCGCCGCCAACACGTCAGGGGCCGTCGCGTTCAGAGACCTCGACGCGCTGACTGTCGGAACCATCAATACATCCTCCGGGATCAGCACTCTCAACGGGATTTCCACCTGGAACAGCACCGCCAATTCGGCCCCGGTCACCATAACCGCCGGCGGTGATCTCACGGTGAACCAGTTAATTGACACCTCGCCCGGGACCTCCAGCACGGTCGGAACGGTCACACTGACATCCGCTGGCAATCTGATTCTCACCGGATCAGGAAACATCGAATCTGACGGAAGCGTAACCCTGACCGCCACAAACGGCATTCAGACCAATGCCGATATCACAACTACGAGCGACAATGTTACTTTCGTCTCTGCTGTGACACTCACCGGGGCCGTCGCGATCAATACTGGCAGCAGTGCCGGGACCATTGCCTTCAATAGTACGCTGAATGGAGCCCAGAATCTGACACTCACCGCCGGCACAGGGAACATCGACTTTGATGCAGCTGTGGGGGCCACCACTCGACTTGGAATCCTGACGATTGTCAGTGCGATCAATGTGACGGCAGATAGCTCAGTGGCTGCCGCCAGCATTGTTCAGCAGGCTGGCAGCGGGACAACGACATTCCTCGGTGCAGTCAATACCAACACCGCAGCCGGCGTCAGTATCGCGGGAACGAAT
>JALQWE010000840.1 GCA_023258825.1 Planctomycetaceae bacterium
CCGTGCCACCCACCACCATACCGGTGACACTTGGTGCATCTACCCGATGTACACGTTTGCACACCCGATCGAAGATGCTTTGGAACAAATCACCCACAGCATTTGCACACTTGAATTCGAAGACCAACGTCCTTTTTACGATTGGTTGATGGACCGTTTGTGCGAAGGTGGCTTGCTGGCCGCGCCCGCACCCAAGCAATATGAGTTCGCCCGATTGAATTTGACTTACGTGGTGACCAGCAAACGCAAATTGGCACAACTGGTCAGCGAAGGACATGTCAGCGGCTGGGACGACCCCCCAGCGTCAGGAAGAGGACGAGCCCGAGATTCTTTCCGGCGTTTTTGACGGTCGGACGACCGGGACCAGCATCGCGGTTCTGATTAGAAATACGGACCAGCGCAGCGGTGATTACTCCGATATCCGTGATAAGTATCGTCCGGGGCATGCGGATTACACGTTCGATGCGCGGTACGGCTTTCGGGACTATCGCGGGGGCGGCCGCAGCAGTGCCCGCGAGACGACAGCGCGGGTGGCCGCTGGTGCGATCGCCAAAAAACTGATTGCAGCGGAATTCGGTGGACAGGTTTTGGGCTATGTGAAGCAGGTAGGAACGGTCTGTGCCTCCATTCCCCGGCCCGAATCCGTCACTCTGAAAGACGTGGAGTTTCTGGCCGACGGCAGTCCCAATCTGATTCGCTGTCCGGATCACACCGTGGTGCCGCAGATGATCGCGCTGATTGACGAAGTACGCAGAGAGACAGATTCCATCGGGGGCATCTCGGAAATCGTAGCCACTCAAATTCCCGCCGGATTGGGCGAACCAGTCTTCGATAAGCTCAAAGCAGATCTCGGTAAAGCGCTCTTCAGTCTGCCGGCAGTACTTGGGGTTGAGTACGGGAATGGCTTCGGCTGTGCCACTCTGCGTGGAAGCGAAAACAATGACCTCTTCACTGCAACTCGCGGGGACGACGGCGTTACGGCAACGATCACGACCCGCAGCAACCGTCATGGTGGGATGTTGGGAGGAATCAGTTCCGGCATGCCGATTGTGCTGCGCGCCGCGATCAAACCCACCAGCAGCCTGGCTCGTGAGCAGGAAACTGTGACACGGGATGGCCAGCCGACGACGATTCGTACCAGGGGTCGACATGATCCGTGCCTCCTGCCACGTTTTGTGCCGATGGGTGAGGCGATGGTGGCCATCGTGCTGGCGGACCACTGGCTGAGATGGAAGTCCGCTCGGCTGGGTCAGCGATCGTGACGGCGAATTTCGATCGGGATAGACTCGGAAACAGTGACGAAGGCGTCCTGCAATAACCGGGTCTCTTTGTCCCCGAACTGCCGTTGACCTGTTGCCGGGGGGTGACTCAGATCGCCGCAGGCAACACCGCCCCACTTGCCACGCGAATCTGCCCCGCTCAACATCGCTGCGGGACTCCATGGGCGTGAATCGAATCAAGGTGGTGTTTTTCCTATCTTACCGGGAATGTCGGGGGCATCGGCACGCCAAACGGTGTTGCGATCGGTCAAACTCCCGTTGATTGTGGACCACGGATCCTCAAATCAGCGCTTCTGCCGCTTGAATACCACGCAAATCAGTGTCAGAATAGAGAAATTGAATCCTGAAACTCCCTTACCAGGGTCAGGGACAGCCTGTAGACGACGTTCTCAACCGGGGTCTTCACAGGCAAGGGCACGGATGAGCCCTCCGAAAGTCGCTGGTTTTTCAGAAATCTGAGGATGAAATGAAGTTTCTTGAGGGAAATACCGTCGGCATCGACCTGGGCACCACATTCAGTGCAATCGCGATGCTCGATAAGGATGGCAATCCAACCGTGATCCCCAACGCGGACGGGCGCCCGATTACGCCGTCGGTGGTGCTGCTGGATGACGAACGCGTCGTGGTAGGGCCCTCCTTCGAACGGATTTCCGTCGCGGATCC
>JALQWE010000083.1 GCA_023258825.1 Planctomycetaceae bacterium
GTGTCGCTCCCGAGTATTTTGATCGACGAACGGCGGACTCCGCGCGAGAGGCGTGGTATGAAGTCGGCCCCGAGAAGCATTACCAGGTGCACATGAAGCCAACCGTGCATGAGTTCATTCCAGGCGTCAAGACTCCAATCTACGCCTATGATGGCCTGATGCCTGGTCCGACCATTCGATCACGGGTGGGGCAGCCAGTAGTTGTTCGGTTCGTCAATGACATGCCCGTTGAAACATCGATTCACCTGCATGGTGCTCACACACCGTCACATGCGGATGGCTCACCGCACTTTTTCGTACTCCCTGGTCGTGCCCGCGATTACTACTACCCACTGTCAGTTCCTATGCTGAACGGGCAGCCGGACTTTGCCGAAAGTCCGTCGACGATGTGGTACCACGACCACGGACTGGACATCACCGACCACAACGTATGGGCGGGAATGTGCGGCTTCTGTATCACGGTTGATGACCTTGAGCAGAAGCTGATGGACGACAATGTTCTGCCCTCCGGTGAGTTCGATATCCCCTTGTGCATTCAGGACCGCACCCTCAACGCCGATGGCACTCTGGCGTTCAATCCCCTGGACTTTAACGGTACCCTGGGCGATATCTGGCTGGTCAATGGCGTGGCACAACCGTTCCTGAAGGTACAGCGACGAAAGTACCGTTTCCGTATGTTGGCCGGTTTCAATGCCCGCTTCACGGAATGGCAGTTGAGTGACGGTCGTCCCTTCATGCGAATTGGCAAGGATACGTGGTTGTATCCGAAACCCGTACTGGAGCAGACGATGCTGATGAGCCCGGCGAATCGGGCAGATATCATCATCGATTTTACCGACGCCCCGAACGAGTTGTATCTGCAGAACATTCTCTCGCAGGACAGCGGCCGAGGCCCGAATGGTTCGTTCACTCAGCGAGTCCATTTACCCACTCCGGTACCGTTCCTGAAATTCATCGTCGAGGGAACACCTCAGCCGAACAATGCAACCGTGGATGTGAATACCCAGCTGCGGCCGCACGAAAAACTGAATCCAGCAGATGCGGTTGTGACTCGTACCTTCGATTTCCATCGAAGAAATGGGGCATGGCAGATCAACCAGCAGTTCTACGATCCGACTCGCGCAGATGCCACACCAACCATCGGAGCGATTGAGAAGTGGATTCTTCGGAACAACAGTGGTGGCTGGTGGCATCCGATCCACATTCATGTCGAGTCTCATCAGCTGATCAGCTACAACGGTGGACCACCGCCGGCCGCGTTTGCGTACAAGAATGACACGACCTATCTGACCGGTAATGGCACTGCCGAATTGCTGATGCGATTCCGCACATTCAAAGGGCCCTTCGTCTTCCACTGTCATAACAATGCTCATGAAGACATGCGCATGATGTGCAACGTGGATCCGCGAGTGACCCCGACGGCAGCACCAACTTTGGTACAGCAGAGTTTCCCTTAATCCGGGACTGCTGAATTCAGGGCCGCAGCCCATTCGCTGCGGCCCTCGTCATTCGGAAATACGAATCCTGATCTGATCGTCGGTTGAACACAACAACACCCCGACAAGCCATGCGTTTTTAACCGAGAGAAGCGTCTGTCCAGTCCCTGCCACTTTGATAAGAAGTCGGTTTATGAGTTTCCTCCGATTAGAACTGTTATTGATCTCCTGCGTACTTGCAGCTGGCATCTACATAGGTGTCAGGGGTTCCTGCAGGGACACGACCAGCGAGGAATTCAATGAGCAGCAGCAATTGACACAATGGCTGGACCGAGACGAGCAGACTGTGGAAAAGCAGTATCTGCACCTGAAAGAGCGTGCTTCCGAACTGAGTGATGGTGAATTCTCTCAGGTATCCGGACAACGCGTTTCCGACGGGTTCCCCGATGTAGTGCTGACGAATCATTACGGTGAAAACCTGCGTTTCCGTTCAGACATTGTGCGTGACAAAACCACCTGTTTCGCCATGTTTTACACGCGATGCGAGGGCAGCTGCCCCGGCACCATCTCGAAAATGCTGAAGATCCGTGAATCCCTGACGTCACAGTTCGGACGCGACAACATCCAGTTCGTCTGTATTACTCTGGACCCTGAACACGATTGCCCCGACGAATTGATGAAGTACGCAGCATCGGTCGGCGGTCTTAAAAGTCAGACGCTGGCTGACATCCATTTCTGCACCGGTTCAAAAGAGGACGTCGAACTCGTCCGCCGGGCTCTCGGCATGTACGACCTCGACCCAGTTGTCGACGCTGACCGAACTCAGCACGCAGCCATGATCGTTATGGGGGCTGATCGCTTCGACCGCTGGACATCATCCCCTGCCGGCCTGCCGGTTCAGGAACTGCACGAAACGTGTCTCCGCATCGCCGGTGCGTCCGAGCGTCAGCGGTTCGGTCTGCGGCTGGCCCTGGACAGCGGCTTCACGCCGGCGGCACTGTCCGATGTCGCTGGCGCCCCAGCCGGATATGAGAACGCGAAGATCGCCGTCGCAGACACTTGCTGCAGTAAGGCTGCAGACGGATCAGACAAGGGTGCCTGCTGCAGCAACAGTGGTAAAGAGGGAAGTTGCTGCAGTCAGAAGGACAAGGGTGCCTGCTGCAAAAAACAGGAAGCCGTGGATGAGTCCCAGACCGGGACGGACAAACCACCAGCCCCGGCAGAGGCTGAACCTGCCATCAGTTCTCTCAGGTAACTGAGCGATTGCAAAGTCGTAACGGAGAACAGCCATCATCAGGCACGATGTTGCAGTTCTGCATCAGACGAGTTGTTGCCCAAAAGCAACAACTCGTTTCATTTCCCGCGACAGCCGAATTCTTCGCTCAGAAAGGAAACATTCCTCTTTGCTTGTCAGCAGCCACGCGGAAAATCTGCATAGACTTGAAGTGGTTTGTCGTTTTTGACCAGTGAAATACGCACGATGGTTGCGGGATGCGAGAGACGGAACTTTTTCCATGCCCCACAGTCTGCAACAGTTCACACAACATGATCACTCCGGTGATCATTGTGCCCTGAAGGCACGCGCCCGACGACTGTTGCAGGGATCCTCGCGAACCTCTCCACCGGTTGGCACAACCTTCATGTTCATTCAGCGACAACTGCGGATCTGATCAGGATCAGGGTCACTGCCAGGCCGATCACACTCCTCTGTGTTTCAGTTCAGAGGCTTCTGTTCGGAGCAGAGTGCCCCAGTTTACAGAGCAGCTTTTCAATGCCTCAGTTTCGCTACATCGCTATCACCCATGACGGCTTGAAGGTGCCGGGAACATTACTGGCCACCTCACGCACAGACGCGTTGCAACTGCTGTCGGCCCGGATGCTGATGCCGGTTTCACTGACGGAGCACACTTCCGGCAGCGCAGGTCGTGAAAAAGTGTCCTCAGCGGCGATGTCTTCGGCCTACAGCCTGCTGTCCGACCAACTGGAAACCGGAGTCCCTCTGCTGCGGGCTCTACAGGTCATGGCTGAGCAGTCTTCCGATCAGACACTGCGGGCCACACTCAGCGCGATTTCCGCTCAGATCGCGGATGGCACCAGTCTGGCTGCGGCGATGACCAGTCGTCCTTCTATTTTCAGTCCGCTTGATATCAGTATGGTCCAGGCAGGTGAAGAAGGAGGCTTCCTTGAGGAATCTCTTCGACGCCTTGCTGCGGTGCGTGAGCGGCAGGAAGAAATCCGATCGCGCATTCGTGGCGCAGCAGCCTACCCAATGCTGCTGGCTGTGGTGGCCAGTCTGGTGATCACCGGGATGCTCATTTTCTTCGTCCCGAAATTTCAGCCGCTGTTCGATTCACTGCAGCAGGCAGGACGACTGCCATGGCCCACAAGGACCCTGCTGAGTCTCAGTGACGGTCTCGCCTCCTGGGGACTCATCATTCCGCCGATCCTCATCGCCGCGGCATTGCTGATTAAGGCTCGGGTTCCCCGACAGCAACTGGCTCGTACCGTGGACCGCCTCCTGATGAACACTCAGGGAATTGGTCCCATCGTTCGCTCTGTCGCAATCGCTCGTTTCTGTCGCGTTCTCGGTTCGCTGCTGCAGAACGGCGTCCCCATGCTGCGGTCGCTCGAAATCGCTCGCCATGCCAGCGGGAACCAGGTGCTGAGTGAAACCATCGCCGTTGCTGCCGAGAGTATCTCCTCCGGAAAAAATCTCGCCGGACCGCTGGCCGCCAGCGGACACTTTCCCGCCGACGTTCTGGAAATGATTTCGGTGGCTGAACAGGCCAATCGGCTCGACACGGTCCTGCTCAAACTCGCTGACAAGCTGGAACTCAGAGCCCAGCAGCGACTCGATATTCTCCTGCGTCTGCTTGAACCGGTCATGATGCTGATTATGGCCGTTGTCGTTGGATTCATGGTCGTCGCGTTACTGATGCCTGTCTTTGAAGGAACCGGACTCGGCTGAACCCACAATTTCACCGTCAGAAAACTTTACAACCGGCCAGAATCCGGATTTCCCTCAGACTTCTATCAATTTCACACAGTTTTCAATCTCCAACTCCGGAACATGATCATGCAGCAAAGAACACTCGCAAGGCAAACCCCGACAGCGGCGTTTTGCAAACAGAACAGATCATACCGAAACGCGTTCACACTGATGGAAGTCCTGCTGGTCCTCGGTATCCTCGGGGTGATCATGGCCATGGTCGTTCCCCGGCTTCTGGGACGCCAGAAGGAAGCCTACTCTGATGTCGCCAAAGCCAGCCTGTCCGGTCTTTCCGATGCCTTGAAGCTGTACGCACTTGATCACGCCGGTGACTTCCCCACCAGTGCTCAGGGACTGCAGGCTCTGCTGAAGCCACCGGCTGGCCGTGATCCGTCCTGGAAAGGCCCCTACCTCGAAAAGGAACCTGTCGACCCCTGGGGAACTCCTCTGGCCTATCGCGCTCCTGGCACAAAAAACGTCGACAGTTTTGACATCAGCTCCGCAGGTCCTGATCACATTCATGGCAATCAGGATGACATAGGAAACTGGTAACATGCGGCAGTCATCTGGCAATCGGCACAGCCAACAGCATGCTTCCGGGTTTTCCCTGCTGGAGCTGTTGCTGGTGCTTGGACTGTTGACTGTGGCGATGGCCATCACCGTCCCGGCACTCAGTCGCTGGCAGCGTCGCCTCCCGCTGGAGAGATCCGCAGCAATGCTTCAGCAGGCTCTGTCCGAAACACGTCTGGCCAGCATCCAATCCGGCGAACCGTGGGGACTGTGGCTGTACGCCTCCGGAACTCAGGGACGCCGAACGCCTTTGAATCAGCCGGATCTGGACCGCTATCAGTTCCGGTTCCCACAGGGAATTGCCTGTCGCCCTGCCCCGGTCGATGGACAACCAGATTTGGATGGTGCGGAAGATCTTGTTCTGATTTTTCAGCCAGATGGTTCCAGTTCCTCCGCCCGACTGCTGCTGGTCGACGAACGCGGTGAAGAACTTCACATCGTCCTGGAACGACTAACCGGAAATGCAGAAATTCGCCCGGCACTCTCAGCCGTTGAAAAGTCAGTGACTCCTGATGTCTCAAATCCATGTTTGTCAGTCGGCGGGGTACCGTCAGGCAACCTCAGAACATCCACAACGCTGCCGCCTCATGGCGTAACCTCGTCGGCTCAGAACACATCAACTTGTCCTCGACCACACCAGAATTCGAACCATGGTTTCTCTTGCTGAACAGGCAGAATCGATGAATACCCCGGACGAATCAGTTGCAATCACCGGCACTCAGAATTGCGGTGTGGGTGCTGCCATGGAGATCACTCAACAATCTTCAGGAACACTACCGGTCGGTAACGGCTTACGTCAGGAAGACGTCGGTGTGTCGGACACTCCGTCCACCCCAGACCAAACATTATCCGAGGAACGCAGCGACTCACAGGACACCGGGAATGAACACGGCGCAGACCTTCCCGAGGAGCGGGTCTCCACAACACAAGCGGCAGTCACAGCCAGCCCGACAACGGAACCCATGACCTCGGCAGTCAACCCCGTTGCACCTCGTGAAGGCCTCAGGAACAGCCTGCGCGGTCGCAGGAAAACAGCCGCTGTCACCGTTGTGGACTGGACCACATCCGGCATCATCATCGGTTTGGTGCAGGGTTCCGGAACAAATGCCGAACTGAAAAATTCCGCATTTCAACCATGGCCCGCGGGATTCGACCCCTTTGCCGATCCGGAACAGACCGGATTTCTGCTGAAAGAGATGCTGAAAAATGCTCCCTGGGCAGGAAAACCAGAGGCCATTTCCATTCCCAGACAATTGGTTAGCCTGCGTCTGCTGCAGTTGCCCAACGTGGTGGCAGAAGATCTGCCTGCACTGATCACACTGCAGATGGAAGCCCGGCAGTCCGCTCAGGAAAACACTCAGACCTGGGACTTTGTGACCCACCCCGCCTCAAAAGAGGCCACCAATCGCCATGTCTCGGTCGTTTCTGTTCCCTCCACGATATGTCACAGTCTGCGACAATCCATCGCGGCCGCAGGCTGGAAGGCAACTCTGCTGACAGCAGCCGATCTCCATGTCGGCCAGCCGGAGGCAAACGGCGAGGAACTGCGAATCACGATTCAGGCCAACCGATCCAAGCTGGAAGTCGTGGCGCTGCATGCCGGGCTTCCCGCCGCCTCAATCGCCACATCAGCAGGTCCGGATCCTGAGACTGTTCCTGCGGCGGCACTCGTTCTGTCACTGGTGCACCGCGTTACGGAAAGTCTTCCGGAAGCATGGCGATCAAACTCGTCCCGGTTTCCGCTGCATCTCTGCGGTTCTCGAGCTCAGGCCCTCGCCGACCTGTTGCGTGCCGAAGGACAAACAGTCACTCTGGGACCGGTGGACGAACGCGGTCCTCGAGCCATCGCTCTGCGTGAACTGCTACTCAGTCCGCGTCAGCGTCTGAACTTTTTCCGGCCGGGCTCAGCCCCCGCATCTCTGCTGAAACGATATTCACTGGCTATTCGTCTGTCGCTGATTGGCGGTGCGCTGGCAGCCGCATTGGCTTTTGTCGTGATTGACAGGATGCAGACCCTGCAAAAAACACTCGATGCCGGAGAAAAACGCCTGCAATTCCTCAATGAGGTGGCCCAGCGAGGCGAAGCCACTCTGAATCAATGGACTGAGCTGGAAAAGTGGGATCGGGACACACTGAATGCTGCCAGAGAATTTCAGGCCGTGCTGCAGATCATGCCCTCACACGAACAGATGCTGGTGACTCGCCTCCAGCTGGAAAACATGCCCGCCTCAGACGAACGTGTGCTGCGACTTGAAGGCCTCGCCCAAACCGCCGACGACATTCGACAACTGAACACAGCCGTACTGGCCCAGCCGGAACGCTACACCCTGCGTCCCCACGGCATTGAACCGGCTCCGATCGGAAGTCCAATGCCGATCAGTTTCCGTATGGAATCCCGGATTCTGCAGAACGCTCCGAAAGTCAGCGTCACGCCCGTCCGCGCCACCGAAGAACTTCCGATGACTGCCATCACAGAAACGGAGCAGTAATCATGCTCAGCACTCGACGCGAAAAAATTCTGGCTGTCATTGCAGCAGTCATTGTCGCCGGCTGCCTGCTGTGGGACTCTGTTGATGCCATGGGTCTGAACGTCTTCGGTGATCTGCAGACCCGGATCGATGCCACGCAGCAGGAAATTCAACGGCGGCAGGAAGTTTCCGATGACATTGATCAGGCGATGAAAAAACTGCGTGCTATGACAGTGCGCAGCCTCCCCGCTGAACCAGGCAAAGCCTCCGCGATTTATCAGGCGTGGCTGATCCAGCGCCTGACCGAATGCGGAATTCCCTCGCCCTCCGTCACTCCTTCTCCCGCAATTGTCGACGAGCGTCTCGGGTACCGCCTGCCCTTCTCTGTGGAATGCAGCGGACCCGCCGCCAGCCTTACCACTTTCATCGATCGCTTCTTCTCTGCCCCCATTCTGCACCGCATGACCGGCCTGCAAATCACAAACTCGACCTCTGGTATGGAAGATCAGCACCAGATGACCGTCAGCATCGAGGCTCTGGCTCTGTCCCATGCCGACAAGGTAGACTCACTTCCCGAACCCACCGCAGCAGAGACCAGTGAAAGCTCACTCACAGCGGCTCTGCAGCAGAATGATGTCTTCCGCCGGAATCTGGCCCTCGCTACCTCGGATCCTCCCATCACAGATCCACCGATCATGGATCCCCCGATTGTGGATCCTGCAACCTCCAGCCCGGCTGTTGCAGAAACCGCAGCCGATGCGGCTCAATCCGAGCCTGTTTCGGCAGAGCCGGAACTTGTTGAAGCTCCACCACTGACTCCTGAACAGGCGCTGCAGTTTTCCGGCTCCATCGGCAGTGGCACGTCACGCAAGGCCTGGTTTCTGGATCTGCGCAACGGCGAAACCTACAGGCTCACCAGCAATCAGATGCTGAAATTCTCGGATTTCTCCCTGAAGGTTCTTTCCGTGACCGACGACTCCGTCGTTGTCGAATACGACGGCGAGAAACACGTCATTCCGCTGGGAAAATCACTGGTTGATCCACCTGCCGCCGCATTGCTTCCGGAACCAGCTCCGGACGACGATTCCGCTCCGGCCGCCGCAGGATCACCCGCGGAAACAGTCACATCCTCCCGGATTTCCCGAAAGTCACCGATATAATGCAGCCGCAGGAGTCCGGTGGCCGTCATCACCTTCGTGCACCGCAGGTTTTGTCTGGCGTTTAGTTTGAGAATTCCTCAGGTCCCCTGCAGCCTGCCGTCACGCCAAAATCGTCATCGCGTCTCGGTAGTCGATAAGTTCACCAGGAGGACCGGAATGGCCGATCAAAGCCCCGCTCTCGTGACTCAAACTTTCCGCATCACCGGAATGACCTGCGCTGGCTGCTCGTCTTCGTTGCAGCGTGCCCTGTTGACCAATCCGGCCGTCACTTCGGCCAGTGTCAGCATCACATCCGGACTGGCGCGTGTCACCGGCCCTGCACTCGACCCACAGGTCATCATGGAACTTGTCCGGCGGCAGGGATTCTCCGCCGAACCGGTTCAGGAAACCGCTGCTCGCAGTCAGTCCGAGTATCAGCAGGAGTCCGTTGAGCGGGTGTGGAGGCATCGCGCACTGGTCGGCATGGGGCTCTGGATTCCCCTCGAAGCCTTTCACTGGACGACCTCCGCCCTGCACTGGCATCCGGCGTGGATGCCCTATGCCATGCTGACGGGTGCTCTGGTCATTCTGCTGATCGCCGGCCCGGGCTTTTTTCGTTCGGCCCTGCAGGCGGCCCGGCGCGGAACCACGAACATGGACACGCTGATTTCCCTCGGGGCCGTCACCGCTTTCGGCTACTCCACGGTCGTCCTGTTCCAGCAACTCAATCACCCAACGTACTTTGCGGAAGCGGCCGGTCTGCTGGGGCTTGTCAGTGTAGGACACTGGCTGGAAGCCCGAGCCAGCGTACATGCCGGAGCAGCCGTACGACAGCTGCTGCAGATGCAACCGGAAACCTCTGAACTTCTGCGGCTGGATGGCAGCACCATCACCGTGCCCAGTGTGCAGATCACAGCGGGCCAGCGACTCCTGATTCGCCCGGGCTCACGCATTGCCGTGGACGGCGTCATTCTCGAAGGACAATCGGACGTGGACGAATCCATCGTCACGGGTGAATCTCTCCCGGTCAGCCGCACAGTGGGCCAGGTGATTCCGGCCGGGGCGATGAATACGACAGGGCGGCTGGTGATTCGAACCACTGTCTCCGGGAGGGACACCACAATTCGTCGAATGGCCGAACTGGTGGAACTGGCTCAGACCAGCCGCGCGCCGATCCAGAAACTGGCCGATCGGATTTCTGCGATCTTCGTACCGTCCGTACTGGCGATTGCCGCCTGCACCGCGTTGGGCTGGTGGCTGGCGGGCAACGTCTCTCAGGGCCTGATTTCTGCTGTCACAGTACTGATTATTTCCTGCCCCTGTGCCCTGGGACTGGCAACACCGATGGCCGTCATGGTCGGCACTGGCGCGGCCGGACTGCACGGTATCCTGATCAGGGACGCCGAAACACTGGAGCGAATCGGGCGCTCAGGACATGTCGTGTTTGATAAGACGGGAACACTGACGCAGGGGCATCCCGAGCTGCAGAAGATCGACGTAGAGCCGGGGCATAGTGAAGCCGAGGTTCTGCAGTTGGCGGCGGGAGTCGAATCGCCGTCGGAGCATCCACTGGCCGGGGCCATCGTGCGTGCAGCACAACTGCGAGGCTTCAGCATTCCACCGGTTGAACAGTTTGCCGCGACCCCGGGCGTGGGAGTCACCGGCGTGGTCAATGGCCATCGCGTGTCTGTGGAGCGTCATCATCAGACGTCAGCCATGGTGACGATTGATGGTCGCGCAGCCGCTCTGCTGACATTGGCAGACGCCGTACGTCCCGACGCCGCTCTCGCGATCCAGCGATTAAAGGCACTGCCCGTTCACGTATCCCTGTTGACCGGCGACCGACGTTCCACTGCGCTGCAGATCGCGGAGCAACTGGGAATCGAAGCTGAAAATGTGACAGCGGACGCGACGCCGGAAACCAAGATGCATCGAATTCGCAGCCTGGGTGATAACGTCGTGATGGTGGGTGACGGGCTGAATGATGCAGGTGCACTGGCGGCATCCGGACTGGGAGTCGCAATGGCCTCCGGCACGCAGGTGGCGATCGAAGCGGCACGCGTTGTGATCCCTGGCGACC
>JALQWE010000841.1 GCA_023258825.1 Planctomycetaceae bacterium
ACTTTGTCCAGTTTCGCGGCGGCGTCGCCCTGAGCACGTCCTCGAACATCGAAGTCAGGCCCGCCGGCAGTTCAACCACCAGAGCTGTGAATGTGCTGACGATGGGGCTCAATAACCTGAATGTTTTCGTCGGTGATGGGCCATATCTTGAGGACAGTACAGCGGCTACCGGCCTTCTGTTGAAAAACGTTTCCCTCGCTGTGGGTATTTTCACTCCGGTGAGTGGCACTGGACGCTACTATGCGGTGAGTGCGCGTTGTGAGGAAATTGATCTGCTGGGAATTGAGAGCAGTGGATCCGACGCATTTCGCTTGACAGCAAGCGGCTATCGCCTGGAAATCAATGGCGGGTCGAACGGTGGATCGTCCGCGGCGCCTGCGGCCATTGATTTTTCGGCGTCCCATTTTACTGTCAAGACCAGCACGTCATCCACCGTCACCTTCGATTATTCCTCGCCCCTGCAGCGCGTCGCCATTGAACACGCGATGCTGGAGATCTCGGACTATGTCTATGTCTCAGGTGGATTCGCGTTGACTCGACAGCAGAATATGTCGGTCACGCTGAACGACGCGTACGCAACGAAGAAGACGGTCAATGCCCTCGTCTTCGGCGCCGGCAATGTTGATATCTTCGTTGGCAGTGGTCCGTACTTTGTCAATGGCAATCAAGACGGTGCCATTGACACTCGAAACCCGGACGCGATTGGACTTGCTCTGGAAAATGGCAATTTTGCATACATGTTGATGACACCGTCGACAGGGACCGGGACCGAACCCAAATACAAGGCCCTGAAGGCCACAGCGGACCGAATTGGTCTTGTCGGACTTGATGCATTCAAACTCTCTGCCACGGATCTGGTGGTGGAATACAACTCGGTGTCCAAACAGGACGCCGCAGTCGTTGACTTCACGAAGATGGCTGGGGGCTATTATGCAGCGGATACAGGTTATGGCACTCTGAGATTTGACTACAGCGGCGCGCGACTCTCGGCAGAAGTTGGGAGTGCCGAACTTCAGATTGAATCGAATGTGTTTATTCGGGGTGCCTTGTCGTTTACGAAGGTCGCGCCGCAGCTGGTCATGATGAGCGATGGCTCGTCGAAGCAGGTCGAGGGATTGAACATCGGTGCTGATAACCTGAAAGTTTTTGCCGGCACAAACGGTCCCTACTGGCTGAACGCTGACGGCACTGTAAAGAACAGCAAAGCCGCTGGCTTTGCACTTGAGAACACCGACATTGCAGTGACAATGCTGCGGCCGACGTCGACCATTGACAAGAGCAGATATACCGGGCTGAAGGCGAGCTCGGGACTCTTCGGCTTTGTCGGCATTGAAGCCTTTCAACTGCAGGCCCGGAATATCAAGGTCGACCTCAATCGCGTTTCCGGAGGTGGTTCCACGTCGGCCTCGCCGGTCATAAATTTCGATGCGACCTTTCCGCCGCAGTGGGCTCAAAACAGCGTCTTTGATGTAAACCGGAATGGGTTCGTGACGGTCGGAGAACTGCGAGCTCGCTCCGGAAGGAACAATTATGCTTATGGCAGCAATGTTCTGTTCACCGATCAGGACTCAGACAGCCTTGCTGTGGGTTATTCGCGGTTGCTCGCAGCTCTGGATACGGGAAATGGGGCAGGCGGCCCCGCCGACGGTCTCCTGCAGGTCACCGAAGTTCAGGACTTTTTCAGCAATGATTTTGACGAACTCGTCATTGCCCCTGATGGACAACTGGACGTTGGCTATGGAATCAATACAGGTGGAGTCCCGCAGTTCCTGAGAGAAGAACGGCGACGATTGCGTGCTTCAGCGGATGATGCGCTGCTGAACATCAGCCAGTTTGTCTACGTGCACGGCAATGTGGCAGTCGACATTGGTGCCCGGGAGACTGTGATTATCAATAGTGGTATTCCGGCCTCCGTCGCTAGCCTTGCGGGGGGCGGGGTGTT
>JALQWE010000842.1 GCA_023258825.1 Planctomycetaceae bacterium
CGATGGTTCGTGCGGGGCTGCATCCGTCTCGAGAAGCGGCGAAGACGGTTCTGATTCGCCGTGTGACTCTGGACCTGACGGGTTTGCCACCGACCCCGGAGGAAGTCGCTGCTTTCGTGGGGGATGAGCGACCGGACGCCTATGAGCGAGTGGTGGATCGACTGCTGTCGAGTTCAGCGTATGGCGAGCGCATGGCGTGGGAGTGGCTGGATGCGGCGCGGTATGCGGATTCCAACGGCTACCAGGGAGATTCTGATCGGACGATGTGGCCGTGGCGGGACTGGGTGGTGAAAGCATTCAACGACAATCTGCCGTACGACCAGTTCACGATCTGGCAGTTGGCGGGGGACCTGCTGCCCGAGTCGACTCAGGAGCAGAAGCTGGCGACCGGATTTTGCCGGAACCATATGATCAACGGTGAAGGGGGGCGGATTGCGGAAGAGAACCGGGTGGATTATGTGATGGACATGACGGAGACGACTGGGACATTGTGGCTGGGTCTGACCTTTAACTGCTGTCGTTGTCATGATCACAAGTTTGATGCGCTCTCCCGGAAGGACTATTACAGTCTGTTTGCCTTCTTCAATCAGACGCCTGTTCGCGGGGATGGAGGCAGTGGGCAGACGCCACCGATTCTTGAGGCTCCGACCGAGGAGCAGCAGCGGCTTTTGGAGGAGCAGCGGGGTGCCGTGGCTGTGGTGCAGCAGCGACTGGAGCAGCGGGACGAGCAGTTGCGAAAGACTCAGGCGGACTGGGAGCGTGCTCGGCTGGCGTCGATGACAGCGGGCCCGATGTGGCAGGCGTTGGCTGGCACGGAGCTGCAGGCCGACTTTCAGACTCTGCAGCAGGGTGTGGATGGGGTGATTCTGGCAAGCGGTGTGAATCCGCCGCGGGATACCTATCGGATGACGGCGAAGTCGGCATTACCGCGGGTGACGGCCCTGCGGCTGGACGTCCTGCGTCACGAGTCGCACACGCAGGGCGGGCTGGCACGTTCGGACAGCGGCAACTTCGTACTGACGGAGATAGAGATTGTCCGGTTGCTGGACGGACAGGCGACTCCTGTGCGGATTGCTTCGGCCGATGCGACCTATGAGCAGGGGGATTTGAAGGTTGCGCGGGCGTTTGATGGCAATTCGTCGACAGGCTGGGCGGTTTACGAGGGGCGTCCGGTGGATCGCGACCACAGTGCCGTGTTTCGGCTGGAGCAACCGCTGGACTTACCGGCGGGCAGTCAGCTGCAGATTCGCCTGCGTCATGATTCGGTGCATGTGAGCCACAACATCGGGCGATTTCTTTTGTCAGTGACGGATGTGGTGGACGCGGGCTTGCAGGGGGACAGTCGAGACGGGCTGCGGCTGGCATTGCAGACACCGGCTTCGGACCGAACGGAAGCTCAGCGGGAGCAGTTGTGGGAGGCGTTGCGGGCAGAGGATCCGGAGCGGCGTTCGCTGGTCGCGGAAAAAGCGGCGGTGGAAGAGAAAATAAAGGCATTAAGTGCCGGGGTGGCTCGGGTGATGGTGATGGAAGAGTTGCGGGAACCGCGGACGACTATGGTGCTGAACCGAGGGCTTTACAACAGTCCCGGGGACGTGGTGGAAGCGGCTGTTCCGGGCAGTTTGCCGCAGCTACCGGAGGGGCAGCCGGCAAATCGTCTTGAATTGGCGCGGTGGCTGGTTTCTGACGCCAACCCCCTGACGGCTCGTGTGGTTGTGAATCGATTCTGGCAGCAGGTATTTGGGGTGGGGTTGGTGAAGACGGCAAATGACTTCGGGGTGCAGGGAGAGCTCCCGGTGCACGAGGATTTGCTGAACTGGCTTGCCTGGGATTTTCGCGCGTCGGGCTGGGACGTGAAGCGGCTGATGCGTGTGCTGGTGACCAGTCATGCCTACCGTCAGAGTTCGGTGCTGGAGTCACGGGTTCTGGAGGTGGAT
>JALQWE010000843.1 GCA_023258825.1 Planctomycetaceae bacterium
CATGGACGCATTGAACACTTATCAGAGGCAGGCGACGGACATGCTGCTTGGGCAGCGAGCGCGGGCCGCCTTTGATCTGGACCGGGAGACGCCGGAAACGCGAGCGCGATATGGTTCGCATCTGTGGTGCCAGCAGGCGCTGATTGCTCGTCGTCTGGTGGAAGCCGGGACCGCCTTTGTCACGCTGGATCTCAGCTATCACACGGCATCCGGAACCTGGGACACTCATGGAGACAACATTCCACCCTATGGCGGCATCAGTCGTGGCCTTGGGCAGTTACTGCCGCTGTTTGACCACCTGATCACCACTCTGGTCAGTGACCTTGAAGAGCGTGGATTGCTGGATCAGGTGCTGGTGATTGCGATGGGAGAATTCGGACGGACACCGAACATGGGAACACAGGACAGCACTGATGGCCGCAATCACTGGCCTGAGGTCATGTCGATGTGTCTGGCTGGCGGCGGGTTGCGGCATGGTCAGGTGATTGGGGCGACTGAGAAGGACGGCGGGACGATTCGTGAAAGACCGGTGACGCCGGCGGATCTGGCCGCAACGCTGTTTCGATACTTCGATGTGCCAATTGACGTGCAGTATGAGGATCATCAGGGACGTCCGAGATTTGTCGCGGACGGTGGTCATCCGCTGGCAGAACTATTCTGACATTGCTGACATTTGAAAGTGCCTGTGCATGCTGGCTTTCCGGCGCTCTGTAGCGGCCATGGTTCTGTTGTTCGTGGTCTGGGGGTTATTGAGCCGACCTGCGAGTGTCAGCGGGCAGGTACTGGTGGATCAGGCTCCTGCTGAGATTGTGCTGATTGAGCAGGCGTTGGCGCGAGCGAAGGCGGAGGCTGAGCAGGGGCAACTTGACGTCAGTCTGCAGACAGTGCGCTGGGCTCTGTCTAACGGGATACCCGCAGGGGACGGAGTTTTGAGCGGACCTGAGACGTTGAACGCACGCCAGAATCACGCGGCGAGTGTGCGCAGGATTCATCGTGCGCTGTATGCACAGGTTGAGCAATGGCAGAAGATGTCGGTTGATGCTGTTGTTCTGAATGAGGTGCTGCAGGCCATTGTGCTGCCTGAATCGCAGCCGCGGGCCGTCTTTCGTTACGTTGCTGAAACGGATCCGGCCCCGGACTCGGACTCGGTAGAGACTGAGCAGCAGGAACGTTCGGTCGGGCGGCTCTGGCTGCAATCTGCAATTCGGTCCGGAAAGCATTTGGAATGCCTGCAGGCCCTGGAGCAACGTCAGGGCTTTCGCGAATCCACCCGAAACGTTGACATTCTGCGACTACAGCTGGGGCTTGAGCTGGGGGACGTGCGTCTGGTTGAGCGTGGGTTGCAGCAGTTACAGCAGGGGCCTGCCGGGCCGGTCGACGCGGAACAGATTATGGTTTTGGTGGAGTTGTCAGCGCGTGCAGCCGAACTGGATGAGGAGTCGGTTCGTAAATCGGCTGATGAGTCGCTTCAGCGCTGGGTGCTGGCTGGACGGTCGGTTTCCCTGACGGAGCGACAGCGGGAGACGTTAAGAGCACTGAGTCTTGACGAGGCGAAGGATTCATTTCTATCGGGCACTGCGGACGATGTGGCGATGAGGTGGCTGTCTGCAGCGGATTGGTTCGCGGATCCCGGCGAGGATTCTGCACGAGACGTCACCGGAATTCGCAGATTGCTGCAGCATCACGAGCAGGTGGCGTTGCTGCTGCTGAGACTTGGTCTGACGGAACGTGCTTCTGCGCGGCTGACACTGCTGTGTGCTTTGCAGCGGGAGTTTTCGATTAGCGGCCCGTCAGCGTTGATAAGTCGTCATTGTCGGTTGCTGCGTGTGCTCCCGGCGGATGCGCGTTATACATTTCTGTGGACGCAACTGCTTCGGGAGCAGTCGATTCCGTTGTCAGCGGCAGGCTTTCAGTGGTCGGATGAGAGTCTCG
>JALQWE010000844.1 GCA_023258825.1 Planctomycetaceae bacterium
AGCGCCTCGAGGTGCTGCAGGACGGACAGCTGTTGGCGGCGCTGGCGCGTGATTTCGCGGCCGATCTCGCCGTGCTGGCGCGGCGCCTGCAGGATTTCCGCGATCCCACGCGCAAGGCCAAGGCGGAACGCCAGCGAGCCGTCCTGGCAGCCCTCCTGCAGTGTCCCCATGCTGCACATGCGCGCGGCGATGCTGCAGGCCATCCGACTGCTGTTTCAGCGGCAGGGGTACCTGGAAGTGCAGACCCCCTGTCTCTCCCGGGACATCGTGATTGATGCGCATCTGGAACCGTTTCAACTGCAGGAACGTGGACAACGCTGGTATCTTCAGACGTCGCCAGAAGCTCATATGAAACGATTGCTGGCCGCGGGCAGCGGATCAATCTTTCAGATCACGCCGGTCTTCCGTCGCGACGAACTGGGCGAACGCCACAACCCCGAATTTCTGATGATTGAATGGTATGGTGTCGGCAGCACGTGGCAACGGCAGCTGGAATTCACCGAAACACTGGTGCGCACAGCAGTGCAGGCAGCAGTCCCGTTTCGGCAGCACCCGGCAGCGGCCTGGCCCCACGGTCCCTTTCGCCACGTGACTTACGCCGAGGCATTTCGGCAGACACTGGGGATCGACGTGCATCGGTCGGGCGTTGAGGACCTGCGGCAGATCGCGAGGCAGCGGTTACTGCCAATTCCGGAGACGGGACCAGAGCCCTCACTGGATGACTGGCGCAACCTGTTGCTGGCGATGCTGATTGAGCCTCAGCTGGGCGGTTTTTCGGGGCAGGAACGCCCGGAATTCCTGTGCGATTATCCGCCGACTCAGGCAGCCCTTGCGGTGGTCACCGACACGGATCCGCCGGTGGCACGTCGGTTTGAGCTGTACATTCGGGGGATTGAGCTGTGCAACGGCTATCAGGAACTGACGGATCCCGTCGAACTGACTCGCCGTGAACAAACTCAGAACACTGGGCGAAAGGCGGAGGATCGGGCGGAGTTGCCCGGGGCGCCGCGACTGACGGCAGCGATGCAGGCCGGGCTGCCGGAATGCTCCGGAGTTGCACTGGGATTTGATCGACTGGCGATGATTGCCGCCGGAGTTGACTGCATTGAAGACGTCATGCCATTTCCAGGAATTCGCGCCTGATTCGCCGATTTCTCTGGCATCCAATTCAGTCCGATCACCGCTGTGCACCAATTCGCGACTGAACTATCATCCCGTCAGGGCGTTGCATCTGCCATGGACGCTATGGCTTTTTGCAGCGGAACGGAATTGCCGCACGACATCGACGGAACGGACCCAGACAGGACCTCATGACCACCACACAAAACGACGCCAGCGTCCCAGCGGGGAACTCGCCGATCTGGCTGGCCGAACTGTCATTACTGTCGGTCGCTGTGATCTGGGGCGTCAACATCCCGATCATGAAGATTGCGTTGGCCATGCAGATGGACCGATTCGCTCTGAACGGTCTGCGTCTGGTCATTTCTTCAGCCACACTGCTCTGCTTTGCCGCGTTGGAATATCGCCGCGGGATTCGTCCGCAGCTGCGACAGAATTGGCCGCGTCTGCTGGCCTACGCGCTGGTTGTCTCCGTCCTGTACCAGCTGTTATTTCTGCTGGCGGTTTCGCAAACGACCTCATAATCATCAACTTCATCTCCTCGATTGCTTCAGATTAAGGTCCTACACCATACTCTATTGATGTTAAGTAAGTTTAGTACTAATTAAACAGACCCAAAACTATCTCATCCTCAATCAACCATAACTCTTTCTTCTGAATTATTTCGAGGCCTTAAATGACGGTACACAAGTGTTTGATTCTGATTATGAATATGACGAACGTATCTTCTTCTATTTTCAAGATGAACACGAATATAACATTGCGAAGAATGGCGGTTCTTCCCGTCACGGTATCGAGTTTGAGATTGT
>JALQWE010000845.1 GCA_023258825.1 Planctomycetaceae bacterium
GGCTGCTTCTCGCTGAATCCTGTGGGTTAGTTGTAATTGCCGTCTCTCCGATTCCGCCTGCTGGTCTGTCTGATGATCTGTCGCATGTCGGCTCTCAGCCTGTTCGAGATCCGTAAGATGCTGCTGCAGGACAGCATACCAGTTCAATTGCTGCTTCCACTGCTCCGCCTGCAACTGAGCTGTGTTGAGTGCCGCGTGGGCCAGACTTCGCTGCTGCTCCGCTTCAGTTCGGACATCCGCCGACAGCGGGGTTTGTCCCTGCAGATGGTCGCGCAGACGCTGCAGTTCCCGCGTTCGTTCAGCAGTCTGCTGATACACGGCCCTGGATATTTTTCGGAAAATCTCCATGCCGGTCAGGGCCTCAAGGATGGTGGCCCGATCGTCGTCCTTTGCCTTCAGAAAGGCGGAGAATTCATTTTGTGCCAGCAGCACTGCTCGGGTGAACTGTTCAAAGGTCAGCCCGATGCGTGCCTCGATCGCGGTGAGTACCTCGGTTTTCTTACCGCCGACTTCAAGCTGTTCGTTTTTTCCGGGCTGCAGATTGCCGCGATACAGTGCCATGCTGGCTGTCTGCAGGTTACCGTCCGCTTTGTTGCGGGCGCGCCGGACTCGCCACTGCGCCGTCCAGGTCTGACCATCGACGCCCACAAACGCAGCTTCAGCCATCCCTGCAGTGGCCCCGCGGCGCAGCAGATTCCGTGAATCCTGCTGGTTCAGCCCCTTGATTTCCACATTCCCCTTCACCTGCTTCAGCCGGGGAGTGTCGTCGTAGAGGGCCAGGCAGAGAGCGTCCAGCAGGGTGCTTTTGCCCGAGCCTGTCGGGCCGATGATCGAGAACAGACCGGCGGAACGCAGTGGTTCCTGCGTAAAGTCCACTGTCTGCAGACCGGCCAGTGATGCCAGGTTTTCGGCTGTGATTCGCAGAATTCTCATCCCGCTAGCTCCTCCTGCAGCAGCACCTGATTCAACACATGCAGCAGTTCGGCGGGAGGGTCAGTGGCATATACTCGCTGGTATTCGCGAGTCAGCACGCTGGCCGGCGTCAGTGTGCTGAGGTCTGCGGTGGCGGGAGCGGACTCTGCTGCCGAGGTCTGCGAATTCCGTTCGGCTACGGACTGCAGATGAATCTGCACCAGCCGCACACTGCAGTTCTGCAGAGCCTGTTCAATCTGCTGCCGCCGAGTGGGATCGGGACCGGTTGCCAGAATGTTGACTCGCAGAAAAGGCTGCTGCTCGAGCGGTGCGTCAGGAAGTTTTTGCAGTTCGCGCAGCCGAGGCAGAATGTCCTCCAGCGGGGCGGCCCCGCGTTCCGGCACACTCAGCAGCGGCAGAGTTCGCGGCACAGGAATGGACTGCTGCGCCTGGAGCTGTCCGCCGGCGAAATCCAGTCGCATGATCTGATGCAGATAGCCGGCTTCGGTGAACGACAGCGGAATCGGACTGCCGCTGTATCGAATTCGACCCTGCTGGAACTGCTGGGCCCGATGCAAATGTCCGAGGGCAACATAAGCCAGATCAGGCGGGAATGTGTCGAGTCCGATGGCCTCAGCATTTCCCACCACCAGTCTTCGTTCTGAATCCTGTGTTTCCAGCCCTCCGGCAAGGTGACAGTGACCAATGGCAATCAGGGCGGCCTGCGGAGCAGCGGTGTCTCTCATTGTGGCCGCTGCGGCGACGGCCTGGTGATAAGCAGCCCGAATGCCAGCCAGCCAGGGATCTTCCGAGTCCGGCACTGAAGGCACATCTGCTGGTCGCAGAAAAGGCATCGCAATCACGATCGCTTCGGTCTGTCCACTGTCGCCCCGAAGCGGCACCAGCAGGCGTTCAAGGTCCAGATCGGTCCCGTCAGCATTCAATGGAGTGCCGACAATTCGGATGTTGAACGAATCAAGAAGTCCGGCCGGCGCCTCCAGACGTGAACCGGCATC
>JALQWE010000846.1 GCA_023258825.1 Planctomycetaceae bacterium
GATCTGGCGAACCTGCTCTGGGGCAATCGGGCGCGTCTGCGGTCGGTAGCCCGGCAGATTCATCGGTGGATCGAAATTTACCTCGTCCAGCGGCAAAGTCGCCAGCTGCACGTCCTTCGGTACGTCCACCAGAACCGGTCCGGGACGCCCCGTGGACGCAATGTGATGCGCCTCTTTCATAATCCGCGCGACATCGCGCACATCCGTAATCATGTAGTGATGCTTCGTGATGGCACGACACACCTCAACCATCGGCGTTTCCTGAAACGCATCGCTCCCAATCACCGCCTGAGGTACCTGGCCGGTGATGCAGATCATGGGAACGCTGTCCAGCTTCGCATCCGCGATCCCCGTGACCAGATTGGTCGCCCCGGGACCACTCGTCCCCATCACAACACCCACCTGACCCGTTGAACGAGCAATCCCCTGAGCCGCAAAGCAGCCCCCCTGCTCATGACGTGGCAAAATGGTTCGAATTCGATCCCGCTGCTCGCGCAACGCCTGATGCAGAGGCATGCTCGCACCACCAGGGTACGCATAAATGTTTTCGGTACCCAGACGTACCAGCATCTCCACAAGAATCTGGGCCCCATTGATCGTCTGAGTCGCTTTTTCCACGGTAGCCAACGCCGTCACCCTTCCTAAACAATCACCCTTGAACCCCGCACACTCTGCTGAGCCCGACCTGTCACAATTCGCCGCAAGTCGCTTTACCCGGACCTGCCACACCTCTGACTTGTTTCGGACCAGCAGCCGCCGGCGATTGAAAACCTTCGCTCATTGCCGACGTTGTGTAGTGTAAGTTCCGCCGGCACCAGGATCGATCCTGTTTTTCAGCAGATTTTGCCGAATCAGCGAAACTCATTCGTTTCTAACGCAAGCCACACCCGGATGCAATCTGCCGCCGTTACTTCCCCGAACAACACGCAAACCGCCAAAGCCGCAACGCAGGACCGCAACCAAATCTCGACAGGCCTGCCCTGGTCCCTGCTCTCCGACATCGCGGATTTGAGCCCACCAAACGCAAAAAAACGGCCCAAAACCAGTCCAATTTCCACGAATCGGCTCTCTGGACGCTTCAAACCGCATTTCAGCGGCCCACGGCCCGTCCAAACCCTCGCTCAACCTGGACAACCCGCTCAAAAATCCCCCCGGAAGTCCACGGCAAACTGCCACAGCTGCCCCCGAAACCCCGACAAAACACCAGTCAGTCTTATCCCGGCTGCCCAACACAGACCGCATATTCCTGCCGCTTCCCATTCTCAGTTATGGAAATACGGTTGTACAGGAGACCACCGCAGATCGCAGGCGTGGAAAAGACATTCTCACCAAGTCGGTTCTGAGCCAGAATCTCCAGTTTCTCCCGTGATGCTCGGTAGATAAATGTCTGACCTTCTTCGTTCGTCGCGTAAATCCGATCGCCCAACAGCACCAGCGAACTGCTGAATGTTCCCCCGAGGCGTCCTTTCCACAACTCTTCCCCCGTGGCACTGTCCCAGCAAATCGCAACCCCGGCGTCCAGAACGGCGTGCAACGTCCCCTCGTGCAGCAGCATCGACGGAACATACGTACGCGAATTGTTTTCCCACGACAGTTTGCCGGATCCATCCGCCATCACCGCCGAAACGTGATTCTTCGGATACCCCCCGCTCGTGAAGATCCTCGCACCGTCTGTCACTGTCGTTGTGACACACTCCGTCGTCGCCCCCTCAACTTCCCAAAGCACTTTGCCTGTCAATGGATCAAGGCTGGTAACCAGATCACACCCCGTCAGAAACAACTGTGACTTGCCCCCGACGTTGAAAATCACCGGAGATGGATAGTTGGGCTTCGCGGGACGTTCACGTCTCCAGACCTCTGCACCCGTTCGCCGATCCATCGCCACCACAGCACCGCCTCCCTTGTTATCGGAGACTCC
>JALQWE010000847.1 GCA_023258825.1 Planctomycetaceae bacterium
GGGGGCGGCGATTCTGGGTGACTGGCTGGAAGGCATCGTCCTGCTGTTTCTGTTTTCATTGAGCGGGACTCTGGAAGCCTTTGCCATGTACCGCACGACGCGGTCGATCGAGGCTCTGATTCAGCTTCGTCCCAGCGAGGCGACTCTGGTTGTTGGCGATACCGAACAGCTGGTGCCGGTGGATTCACTGGTGCGCGGCTGCGTGCTTCGTGTGCGTCCCGGAGAACGATTTCCCGTGGATGGGCTGATCAGCGAGGGAGAGACATGGGCTGATGAATCGACGCTGACCGGAGAAAGTGAGCAGATCGCCAAGCCAACAGGAGCTCAGGTTTTTGCCGGGACGATCAATGGGCGAGGCAGTGTGCTCGTGACGATGACCCGTGCAGTTCAGGACACGACCCTGCAACGGATTGTCCACATGGTGCAGGAGGCGCAGGCTCAGAAGACGCCCGGGCAGCGTTTCGTGGAATCGTGGCAGCAGCCGTATGTGATCGGGGTGCTTTCGTCCGCGGCCATCGTTTTTTTCGCCGCTCGTGTGCTGCACCAGGACGCGTGGGGTGAGGCCTTCTATCATGCGATGGTGCTACTGGTGGCCGCTTCGCCGTGTGCTGTTGTGGTGAGTTCCCCGGCAGTGCTGCTGTCTGCGATCGCTCGCGCGGGGCGACAGGGCATTCTGTTCAAAGGCGGCGTCCACCTGGAACATCTCAGCCGTGTCGAGATCCTGGCGTTTGATAAGACGGGAACTGTGACACTGGGACGGCCAGCGGTGACGGAAGTCTGGACGCCTGCCGAAGCCGACGTCAATCGGTTGCTCAGCCTTGCTGCGGCAGTGGAACATCACAGTGAACACCCGCTGAAAGTTCCGATTCTTGCCGAAGTCGAGCGACGAGCGATCCGACGTTCCGAAATGTCTATGACCGAGTTTCACAGCCACACCGGGCTGGGGGTACATGCACGTCTGGGGGACACGTGGGTCGGTATCGGTCGGGAAGGCTTGTTCGAGAGCCACGATCTGCGTTTGCCTGAGGACCTGCTGGAGACAGCTCGGCGGATGCGTGAGGCAGGCCAGACAGCGTTGTTAATTGCGACCAGTGAGCCTGGTTTGTACGGAGTGATCAGTGTGGCCGATCAGCTTCGTCCTGAGGCTGCTGGTGCGCTGGCGGCCCTGCGCCGGCTGGGTCTGCGTCGAAGTGTCATTCTGACCGGTGATCACGAACGCGTCGCCCGCGCGGTGGCTCAGAAACTGGGTGCCGATGATGTGCGTGCTGGTCTGCTGCCGGATCAGAAGGTTGTGGAGCTGGGGCTGCTGGCAAAATCCGGTGGTCTGGTGGCGATGATCGGGGATGGTGTCAACGACGCACCCGCACTGGCGGCCGCCAGTGTCGGGATCGCCATGGGAGGCGCGGGAACAGATGTGGCGTTGGAAGTCGCCGACGTGGTGCTGATGCGGGATGATCTGAAGGCTTTGCCGCTGGCGGTCTGGATCAGTCGCCAGGCCCGTCGGCGAGTGCGTCAGAACATGACGTTTGCTTTCGCTATGATTGCTGTACTGGTGATTTCAACGTTCTTCAGTCTGCCGCTCTGGATGGGTGTCCTGGGGCACGAAGGCAGTACGGTGCTGGTGGTGCTGAACGGCCTGCGGATTTTGTGGGAAAAAACGCCGGACTTCACGCAGCCTGGCTGAGGATGTTGACGCTGATCGCCTGTCTGTCGCTCTGGCGTGTACAGGCCGGCCAGCCTGGTGGGGCTGGCCGGCTGACAACAGTCCGGATGATGACCGCGATGTGGGACCGACGTGTGCTAATGTCGGAAGTGTCGCATGCCGGTAAAGATCATGGCGATGCCATGTTCGTCACAGGCCGCAATGACTTCCGGGTCATTTTTTGAGCCGCCCGGCTGAATGGCTGCCCGTATGCC
>JALQWE010000848.1 GCA_023258825.1 Planctomycetaceae bacterium
CACATTGCCGGGACAACCCTCAGACGTCAACTGCGGTGGCTCACAACCTTCCTGCGAAAGAAACTGAGGACTGGTGCGCAGAATCCAGTGCTGTGCTCCAAGCAGTTCTCCCAGCATTGGCAGCAAGAGTGCCCCGCGCTGGTACATGCCCAGCGAAAACGCCTCCGCCGACAGAACCCCGGCGAAGTAGTCAATCACCAGCCCGGATAAACCATCTGCTTCCGCATGCACAACTCGCCAGGCCGTCGCCTGTGACGGCAGCTTCAGTGTGTCACGACGCAGCGATGCGGCGGTCTCCAGCCGAGCCCGCCAGGTCGCTTCCGTCGGTAACTGTGATGTGTGCCACAGCAGCCGCAGCGCCAATTCACTGCGGGAGTTATACAAGCCGTAGGCGAACGGCTGCGATTCTTCAGGAGCATAAACGGCGACCAGATCACCCGCTTTTGCTGTGCCCGCGGTGTCAATGCGTTTCCGATAAATCAGCGGATGCAGGCTGCGACTTTTAACCATCACTGCCGGAATCGCGTCGGACCCTCGTGGCCCCAGTTGTTCCCGCTGCCGGATCAGTTGCGACCCGGATTCTGCAGGCACACTGCCGGTATCTGACTGCGAACGTCGCGAGTCTTCTGCGCGGTTCGCGCGTGGCCAGGGGTTCTGAGACCATGCATTCTGCGGCGATGACGATGAGGAACGGGAACCCTGCGGACGGCGGTGCTTCATAACGGGCTTCAGAACTTTCCACGGGCTCAGAGGACGGTCGACACCGCCTGACAGCACGTGCGGGGCATACCAATCACCGCTGTGGCCCCACAGACGCTCTGAGGGACTCAATTCGGTACGGATTCTTGCGCCCTTATTCTGATCACTTTTCAGGGGTGTGGATATCCAACCCGCACAGGAACACGCGGATTTGAACGTGTTTCCCGTCGAAAGTAATCGAAAGCTCCGGTTCTCCCCGCATTTCAGGGTGGCAGTGTGGTGAAAACCGACAGCAGCCGGGATCCCACGGTAGTGTCATTCGTCGTGATCATTGAGTTGCCACGACCGTTGCGCATAACCCTGGGGAATCGCACACCGAGGCCATGACCCCACGTTGGTCAATCACCCCACTGAGGTCAGTGCGTGTCCGGGTATGTTACGACACCGGTTCCACAACTGCGTTGCGAGTCCGATGGAAGTAACGATTGTCGGCCACCCAGTCTTCCCGAGTGTACACAACGACAGACGTGTCAGTTTCCTGCACTTCCAGCCGTGCGAGGCGAAACCCGAACTGTGTGATTTCCGTGAACAGCTTGTGACACAGGTTCTCAACGCTGGTCGGACCTTCGAACACATTCAGCCGAAGCCGCTCACCAGTGCGCTCCATGTGCCCAACCAGCGTCTCGTACAATGGATCATGCATGTTGATCAGCATGCCGTGATCGTAGTTTTCCTTCAGCCACGGCTCGATGACGGAGTCGAAGTCGCCGAACAGCGTCGAGATTTCGCCATCTCGCTCCACTTCGAACACACAACGAACACCATAGCGATGCCCATGCAGATTGCTGCACTTGTCCTGCAGCGTCTCATTCCTGTGCGCCGCATAGAACTTGTACTGTTTCTGAATCAGCACTGCCCACCTCGTCTCTGAAGGAAAACCCATACACCCGCGAACCGCTTGTCACAGGCACTCACTCGCGACACTGGACGACATCAGCCCTGGCCGTTGATCAGTGCCAGCAGTTCCGATCGACTTGCTGCGTCTTTGCGGAAGGTGCCACGCATCGCGCTGGTCACCGTCATGCTGCCCTGCTTGCGAATCCCACGCATGGACATGCAGGAGTGTTCGGCCTTGACGATTACGCCGACAGCGCTTGTTCCGAGCCGATCTTCGATCAGATCTGCAATCGTCTTGGTCATCCGTTCCTGCACC